>CANRDG010000025.1 GCA_947629275.1 uncultured Clostridia bacterium
ATGCTCCCCTTTCATTAGACTTTTTTCGGGTATATTTCTATTATACCATATTGTCTAACAAATGGGGAGCATTTCAACTCCCAAAGTGAAACGGTTATTTTTTATATCTGTTTAGGGAGCTAGCCGCTATCGTACTAGCCAGCACTCCTTTTCTGTTTATATTATACACCACAAAAAACTATTTGTCAAGTATAAAATTAAAACCGCCCCATATGAGGCGGTTTAATTGTTTTAATTGTAATTTAAGATTTCAACTTAAATCAAGTAGTAGGTGCTGCTGATGATGTGCCAGTGCCTGATGCTACTGTTATTGTATCAGCAGTACATGCACCACTCTCAGCGCCACAACCTTGTGCTTTTGCTAAATCGCCAGACTTATAAGCATTCGATGCAGCTGACTGCTTCTTCTCCTGAGCCTTAGGATTAGAACCTACATACAGATCATCAGCGCTCTTTGCGAAAGAAACGCCAACAGGGAAACCGTTCTTGCCGATCCAAACAACAGCCTTGCTATTCTTGGCATCAACGTTCAAAGATGTGCAAACTGCACAAGAGAAATAGCTAGCGGCTTCTGCTGCACTCAATGAATTGTCAGCACCGGCATAATCAGAAGGAGCGGGAGCAAGTGAATCTTTTCCAGCATCTGTGAGATACAGATCATAGCCCTGGCTGGGAGCCTTCAGGTTAGCAGTTTCAAGCTTTTCAGATGCAGCCATGCACGCTGTGTAAACAGTCTTCGCAGAAGAGTTAGCGGAAGACAGTTTGGAATCCGTTATGTATCCTATCATAGCAGGTACGAGGATAGCAGCAAGGATACCAATGATCGCGATAACAACGATCAGCTCTACGAGTGTAAAGCCCTTGTTTGACTTTTTCATAGAAATTACCTCCATAAAAATTAAATTTTTGTCCGAGTTTATGAATGAGATGTTAACGATTTAACTTCTCTTTCACCTCTTGTTAATATTATAGTCGCAATTTGTTTAATAGTCAACCGTATTTTTATACTTGTAACCATTCTGTAACCTTTTTTGATTTTTTGAACAAATTGTGACTTGAATATAGGTCAAATAGCACAAAAAGGGGTGCGCAAGAGGTGTGTTTTAACAGTTTGTTCTTATTTTGAGGTCGCGTTTGTTAATTTGTAAAATAATTTCACAGTGCCGCCCACACAAAATCAATGCTTGACAAACGCGGCACATTGGTGTATAATATATATAGAAAAGGAGTACCGGCTAGTACGATAGCGGCTAGCTCCCAAAAATTATAGGTTACAAAAAATAACCGTTACACTTTGGAGGGCGTGCGGTTATTTTCTGTTATTCGTTATATTATCAATGTAATATAGAATAATGATAATAAGTATCATGGTTAAATAATCCATAATACCCACCTCCCTCCTGCCTCTGACAGAGGAGAATATGGGAGATAGCCGCTTTTCCGTCTTCGTACCTCACCGGCACAAAATATATTGTAACATATTTCGATGGTATTTGTCAAGAAAAGCCGCACCATATGGGCAACTTTAATTTTGTACTTGACAAATAGTTTTTTGTGGTGTATAATATATATAGAAAAGGAGTACCGGCTAGTACGATAGCGGCTAGCTCCCAAAAATTATAGGTTACAAAAAATAACCGTTACACTTTGGAGGGCGTGCGGTTATTTTCTGTTATTCGTTATATTATCAATGTAATATAGAATAATGATAATAAGTATCATGGTTAAATAATCCATAATACCCACCTCCCTCCTACCTCTGACTGAGGAGAACAAGGGAGGGGAAGTTTTGTGGTTTTTATGCGGCTTCAAAAAGTCGCATAAAAATTGCCGACCGTTCGTCGGCAAAACAAAACTTATAGCGTCTTCGCAAGAAGACGCGGTTGCCGCTTTCCGTTTCGTACCTTGTCGGCACCAAATATATTATAACATATCTTGTCAGTATTTGTCAATAAAACAAACTGCCCCTTTTATCAGAAGATTTGATATAGAAAACGTATCAAAAAGTCTGATAAAATAGGGGCAGTTCTTTTTGTGTCGTTCATATACGCATATCATTCGCCGCTGTCGTCAGTTCCGTCGTTAAGACCGAGTATCATATTCGTATCAAGCGAATTATCAAGCGTTTCAACGCCTCTGAGGCTGCGGCTGATAGCTCTGCTCCTTGTGCCTATGAGCTTATCAAGTTCATCGTCCGCCTGGCGCAGACGGTTACGTGCAGAATCAAGCACTGTTCCGAACGTGCTGAACTCTTTCTTTGTCGCTTCAAGTATCTTCCACACTTCGCCGCTCTTTTTCTGTATGGCGAGCGTGCGAAAGCCCATTTGCAGGCTGTTGAGCATAGCCGCCATGGTTGACGGCCCTGCAATATTCACCTTAAAATTACGCTGGAGCGTTTCAACAAGCCCCATATTTATTACCTCGGCATACAGCCCCTCGAAAGGCAGGAACATTATTGCAAAGTCTGTAGTATACGGCGGCGCTATGTACTTGTCGTGTATGCTTTTTGCACAGCGTTTTATCTCTGAATCGAGGGCGCTGCGCCGCTGCTTCAGAAGCTCAGGATCTCCGCTTTCATATGCTTCGAGCAGGTCTGAAAACCTGTCCTGAGGAAATTTGGAGTCTATCGGCAGATAAACGTATTCGCCGTTTTCCGCGCCGGGCAGTTTTACAACGTAATCGACCTTTTCACTGCTGCCGGGCTTTACGGACTTCTGCGCGCTGTACTGACCCGGGGCTAGTATCTCTTCGAGAATTGCGCCAAGTTGTATCTCGCCGAGCGTTCCCCTTGTCTTTACGTTTGAAAGAACATTTTTCAGGTCGGTAACGCCGCTCGCGACAGTCTTCATCTCGCCAAGTCCCTTATGCACCTGCTCCAGTCTTTCATTTACCGCCGAGAACGACTGCGTAAGCCTGTCGTTGAGCGTTTTCTGCAATTTTTCGTTTACTGTATCGTTTATTTTGTCAAGGCTCTCTCTGTTTTCGGTACGCAGTTTATCAATGCTTTCGCTGTTTGACTGCCTTATCTTTTCAAGAGATGCCAGCAGTTCTCCGCTTATTCTGTTAAACTCGGTCTCCAGCCTCAGCAGCTTTTCGTTCACGGCTTTTTGCTGCTGTTCCTGAGATGCGCGCAGGTCGCCGCCGAGCCTTGTTATGCTGTTTACGACGGAATCGTTCAGCCTGCTGACGTTGCTCATTATTACATCGCTCTGCGTTTTATACTCTTTTTCTAAAAGCTCCGTCTGCCTGCTTATCGACTGAATGTCGTTTTCAAGCTTGTCGGCATTGCCGCTCTTGCCCTCCCTTACTATAAGAATTATCAAAAGCAGCACGCTGACTGCCGAACACACAAGCGCAAGTATTTCTACAATTTCCATGCTCTTTTCCTTTCACTGACTATTCAACATTGACTGTAACGGCATTGGTAGTTTTGCCGTCGTAGGTTATTTTTATCGAAGCCGCGCCTTCTTCCACGCCTTTTACGGTAAAATGCACGGTTTCTGTATATGACTGCTTAAAGCTTACTTCTACTGCGGAAGTATTGTCAACGTCAATATCGAAGTCTTTCTCCTTTGCGCCCGACATATCTTCGCCGCTGCAATCGAGAATTATGTTCACGGTCTTGCCCACTGCAACGCTGTATTCTTCCTTGCGCCACTGCATATCGCCGCTTTTGCCGCCTATAACGCCGAAATATTTCAGCAGCCCGAATATCACAAATATTGCGGCTATTACAGAGCATATCGCGGAAATAACGACCTTAGACTTACTTCCCTTTTTGCTTTTTGAGCCGCTTGAAGTGGTATACGACAGCCCTGTGCCGGGTATGCCTATTGTAGTGGTTTGTCTGCCGCTGGTGCTTACGGTATGGTGCACGCCCTTTGTACCCATGGTAACGCTCGCGCTCTTTTTGCTGAGGTTGACCCTTGTATTGTCGTTGACTTTTACGCTTTTATGAAAATTAAGTCCCATGTTTTTCACCTTTCCTGTCGGGTATGTTTTTCTATACATATATAATAGTATAACACAAAACACAGCAAACGTCAAGCGTTTACTGTGTAAAAAAGTTCTCTGCAAAAAATTATTTGCTCCGCAGGGTCTTGAAAAAATCTGAAAGTATATCAGCGCACTCTTGCTGCATAACGCCGCCTTGGAGCTGTGGTTTATGGTTATATGGCAGCTCAAACAGCTTTACAACGCTTTCGCACGAGCCTGCTTTTTTATCATACGCGCCGAAAACCACGCGTTCTATACGAGAATTTATTATCGCTCCGCAGCACATAGGGCATGGTTCGAGCGTTACGAACATTTCGCAGTCTATAAGCCGCCAGCCGCCAAGAGTTCTGCTTGCCTCATTTATCGCAATTATTTCGGCATGGGCAAGGGGGCTTTTGCCGCTCTCGCGCAGGTTATAGCCCTCCCCCACTATCTCGCCTGTGGACTTTTTCACTACCACCGCGCCTACGGGTACTTCGCCCAGATCAGCAGCTTTTTTTGCAAGCTCTACCGCGCGCGACATATACTCCTCGTCAGTCATTGTCTACCTCGTTCACCTCATCGGCAGAGGGTATGACCATGCTTTCGAGTATCTCGGGCGTTATGACGGGCAGTTTGCCGTCCGAATGATAAATATTAGTAAACGGCACTTTGTATTCTTCGGTAGCAGTGGGCATATTTTTGCTGTGAAGCTTTTTGGCGGTATGCTCCTTAAGAAGATCATAAGCCACAGAACAGGTAGGCACTGCAAGCAGCAGACCCACTACCTTGAATAGTCCGCCGCCTACAAACAGCGCGACAAGCACCCAGAACGTGGGCAGACCCGTTGTGCCGCCGAGTATACGCGGGCCTAAGATATTGCCGTCGAACTGCTGCAATATAAATACAAATATTACGAAAACTATACATTTTTTCGGCTCTACGAAAAGCACCAGCGCCGCCGACGGAATAGCGCCTATGAACGGTCCGAAGTACGGGATAATGTTCGTAATGCCGACTATTACTGCTATCAGTATATAGTAAGGTATCTTGAGCACCCAGCAGCCGAAGAAGCAGATTATACCGATTATAAGCGAATCTATTATCTTGCCGGTGAGGAAGTTGCCGAAAGTTTTGTTGGACATTGAAGCCACTTTGAATATCTTCTCGCAGGTGGAGCGTTTGAACAGGGCTATGAACAGCTTTTTGAACTGCGCCTGCAAGGTCTCTTTGCTGATGAGTAGATATATTGAAACGATAAAGCCGAGCACAAAATTTTTCAGAAAGTTTATAAGGCTCCACGCGCCCGAGGCAACGTTCATCAGCATGGGCTGTACCTGATCGATAACGGAATTAAGGTTCGCGCTGAAATCATCTATCTTATCGTTTACGAAATTTTCAAGCTTGGGGTTGTCGCTCAGAAGCTTTGCAGACCAGTCGTACAGCCTGTTGTACACGTCGGAAACATTGTCTACCATGGTTGAAATGCTGTCAATAAATGCAGGTATTACTATATAAAGCAGTCCGCCGACAACAGCTATGAAAAACAGCGATGTGAACGTCACCGACACGCCTCTTACCAGTTTGTGGTGGGGCTTTTTTACTACGTATTTTTTGAGGAGCTTTTCTATGGCGTTGAGCAGAGGGTTGAGCAAAAATGCTATCGCCAGACCGATAAAAACAGGCATAAGTATTGAAAAAATATTGCCCACGATACGCGATATTGCTGAGAATTTGAATATCGCCACGACCATGAGCATACTTATGGCGATAACTATTATAGCATAGACCGCTATTGTATTGTACTTTTTGTTTGAATAGAACTTCACTTCTGCGCTCCCCTTTTTTACACATATATATTTTTTAAAAACACTTCTGAATATATTATAATACATTACTGAGAAAAAAGCTAGTCCCATTTGCAAAAATATTTTAAATTTTTAATGCGTATTGAAAAATCGCCTGAGGCGTGATATAATATTCTGTGAGTAAATAATAAGGAGTTTTTATATATGTCTCAATACTCGGCTTTGAAGCAATTGGCGCTTGAAAAATATTTTTCTAAAATGAATGACAAACAGCGCGAGGCTGTTTTTCAGGTAAAGGGGGCTGTTCTGATACTCGCGGGGGCAGGCAGCGGAAAAACCACCGTGCTTGTAAACAGGATAGCCAACATGATATACTTTGGCAACGCATATTACGAAGGCGAGCCTGCGGCGATAAGCGAGGAAGACATGGCTTTTCTGAGAGGCTTTGCGCACGGCAGCGAGACCGACCGCGGCAGGCTGCGCGGCATTATTGCTTACGACTGCATAGAGCCTTGGAACATTCTGGCTATAACTTTTACCAACAAGGCTGCAAACGAGCTGAAAACGCGCCTTGCCGATATGCTGGGAGATGCAGGCAGCGGCATTACTGCGGCGACTTTTCACTCGGCTTGTGTGAGGATACTGCGGCGCGAATGCGACAAACTCGGCTACCCGAGGAGCTTTACGATATACGACACTGACGACCAGAAGCGGCTGATAAAAGACTGCCTTAATGACCTTGAGCTTTCGGACAAGATGTTTCCGCCGCGCTCGGTCATTTCCGAGATATCTTCTAGCAAGGACAAGCTGATAACGCCGAAGCAGTATGAACAGATGTTTGGCAACGACTACCGCAAAAAGACGCTTTCAAAGATATATGCGCTCTATCAGCAGCGGCTGAAAGCGGCAGGGGCTATGGACTTTGACGACCTTATATGCAACACTGTGCGGCTGTTTGAGGAATTCCCTGACGTTTTGGCGCACTATCAGAATCTTTACAAATACATACTTGTTGACGAATATCAGGACACCAACATCGCGCAGTACAGGCTGGTGGCTATGCTTGCGGCTAAGTACGGAAATCTTTGCGTTGTGGGCGATGACGACCAGAGCATTTACAAGTTCCGCGGCGCGACTATTGAGAACATATTGCAGTTTGAGGGGCAGTTTGCAGGCTGCAAGGTGATAAGGCTGGAGCAGAATTACCGCTCAACACAGAACATTCTCACCTGTGCGAACGTTCTGATACAGAACAACAGCGAACGCAAGGGCAAGAATTTGTGGACTTCTATGGGTGACGGCGAAAAGGTATGCGTTTACAAGGCGGCAAGTTCAGCAGGGGAAGCAAAATTTGTTGCCGAAACGGTGCTTGAAAATCTGCGCGCAGGCGGTCACTATGGCGACAACGCCGTTTTATACCGCACTAACGCGCAGTCGAACGCTTTGGAGCAAGCTATGATAGCAGGCGGCATACCATACAAAATATTCGGCGGCGTGAAGTTTTACGACAGGAAAGAAATTCGCGATATTCTGGCGTATCTGCACGTTATTGACAACAATGCCGACATAATGCGCTTTAAGAGGATCGTAAACGAGCCTAAGCGAAAAATAGGCGAAGCGACAGTAGCTTTGATAGAGCAAATTTGCTCCGACATAGGCGACGACCCGATAACGGTGATGAGAGATTCGCGCGAGCTTGCGCCGCTTGAAAAAAAGGCAAACCAGCTTACCGACTTAGCTGCGATGTTTGACTATCTTAAAGAGATAAGCGACAGTGTACCGCTTGAAGAACTGCTTGACGAGGTAATGGAGAAGTCCGGCTACAGGGCTATGCTTTTAGCTCAGGGTGACGAGGGGCAGACGCGGCTTGAAAACATTGAGGAACTTAAATCCACAATGGTGACGTATTCGGAGCAGGCAGAAGAACCGTCGCTTTCGGGATTTTTGGAGGAAGTTGCGCTGTACACCGACATTGACGAGCTTGACGGCGATGCAGACTATGTTACGATGATGACGGTGCATTCTGCGAAGGGGCTGGAATTTCCGACAGTGTTCGTTGTGGGAATGGAGGACGAGCTGTTCCCGTCACGGCGTTCGGTGGAAGAAGGCAATCTGGAGGAAGAACGCCGGCTTGCATATGTTGCGATAACAAGGGCTAAAAACAAGCTGTATCTCACCCACGCGAAAGAAAGGCTCATATACGGCAACATGAATTACGCCTCGCCGTCGCGCTTTTTAAACGAGCTGCCGAAAGAAAATGTGGAAAAGCGCGTTGACCCTGCTTTGGAGGCAGCATACGGCGGCGGAAATATATCTGCAAAAACAGTACAGAAAACGCCGCAGATATTCGGCAAGGCGGCTGCCATACGCCCACAGCCTGCAAAGCTGACGGAGAATTTTTCGGCAGGCGACAGGGTATCGCACAAGATATTCGGCGAGGGCACGGTGATATCTGCAACGCCCACCGCAGCTGACATAAAGCTTGAAATAGCCTTTGACAAGGCAGGCACAAAAAAGATAATGGCTGCATTTGCGAAAATAACGAAGGTGTAATGTCAGGGTAAAGCTGCTTCGCATATTTTGAATTCATGTCAAGAAAGGAAAAGTTTTTTTGACAGGGTTACAGCTTTTGAGATTAAACGTACTCGCTGATAATTTGCAATTTAATATACGTGCAATGCGAGGATAGAAAAGAAAAACGCAGAAAAACTGCATAAAGACATCGTACACCAATATAATAAAACAAGGAGTGATATTATGTTCAGAGAATGTGACATTACAAAGGCAGGTTTTGACCCGTTTTGCAAAATTGGCAAGCAGTGGTTCCTGATCTGCGCGGGAAAGGAAAATGACTTTAACGCCATGACCTGTTCATGGGGCTTTGCAGGCGTTATGTGGAACAAAAACTGCATTGCTTCGGTCATCAGACCGCAGAGGTACACGAAAAAATTTTTGGACAGAGAAGAATATTTTTCGGTATCTTTCTACCCCGACGAGCACAAGAGCGCGCTGGCGTTCTGCGGCTCAAACAGCGGATACGATATGCCCGACAAGATGAAAAAATGCGGTCTTACGCCTGTGACAATTGACGGTGTGCCATGCTTTGAGGAGGCCGATCTTGTGCTTATCTGCCGCAAGCTGTATACACAAGACCTTGTTCCCGAGGGGTTCGTTGACAAAACCATAGCGCAGCTAAATTACGCGCAAAACGACTACCACTGCGCTTACATCGGCGAGATAGTAAAGACATACGAAAAGTAAAAAGTAAAGTGAATAAACTTCGTTCTTTCGGTCAATGATGATGATAACATCAAACCGAAAGGACGTTTTTTATGCTGACAAATTTATCTTCAAAACTTCTGGCTGTATCAGCCGCGGCCGCGATACTTGTTTCATGGCTTTTACCGTCTTTCAGACAAAACTGCTTTCTGCCCTCTGCGGCGGCGGACTCATCTCAGGCTGACAGGCAAACTCACGCAGGACTTACTGTCATAGAGGCAGACGATGTGGAATTTGGCTTTTGGCTTTTTGAATGGATAGAAGAACTTTTCGGACTGTGAATACAGTCCGTTTTTATGTACTGAAAGCGCTTGACATAAGGTTGAAAAAGTTGTATAATAATTGTAATGTTTACTTGGTCGAAAGGAGAGCGCTATGTTAAGGATAATAACGGGCACGGAGCACAGCTTAAAAACGCGGCTGCTTGCCGAAATGGCAAAGGAGAGCATAGAAAGCGGCAGGCGCGTATATATAATAATACCCGACCAGTTCTCGCTTGTTTATGACAGGAAGATATACGGCATACTGGGTGCAAAGGCTTTCAACAAAATGACTGTGATAGGTCCTAACAAGCTGTCAAAGCGGCTGGTAGAGCAATACGGCAGCAGCGGAAAATATTGCTCCGACGACGCTCGGCTGATAATGATGTACAAGGCGTGCAAGGAGTTTTCTTCACTTGGGGGCGCGAGGTATTTCAAACGCTCGCTTGCAAAGTGCGGCTTTTTTGCAAGCGTGTGCGACACCATAGACGAGCTGCGGCAAAGCGCTATTGACTGCAACACGCTCATGGCAGCTGCCGAGCAGATGAGCGGCACTGCCTCGGACAAGCTGTACGACATAGCGCGGCTTTACGAACTTTACACGCAGCAGCTTGAAAAATACGGGCTGAAAGACAGCAGCACGGCTGTTTCAGAGGCGGCTGAGATCATACACAAAAATAACATTTTCAAAGGCTGCGACGTATACTTTGACAGTTTTTCGTCTTTCACCGCAGACCAGCAGGCGCTGCTGTATGAGATATTCACGCAGGCTGAGAACGTTGCAATTGCGCTGACTATAGGCAAGGGCAGGAACGCTGATGTAAGGCGCGCTCCCCTATCGCCGTATGCGGAATGTATTTCTACCAAAAAGCGGTTGGAAGAACTTGCGGCTGAAACGGGCATAAAGACACAGCACATCGAAGCGGAAGAAGAAAACATAAACGCCAGTGTAAGGGCAGTTGCGAACAATGTTTTTGCGCCTGCTATAAAGACGGATCTTGACGGCAGCGGAGTTACTATAGCTAATGCTGCCGATGTATACGCCGAGGCTGAATATGTTTTTGCCGAGATACGCAGACTCGTTCGGGACGAGGGGTACGCTTTCGGCGATATTGCGATAATTTCACGAGATCTTACAAACGCTGCCGACATTTTGGAAGATATGGCGTACAGGTATGATGTGCCGCTGTTTATAAATCAGAAAAAAGTGGTGGCGCGCTCATCCCCTGCGATGTTCATAGATGCGGTGTTTGAAAACATATCATCAAAGACGTTTCATACAAAATCACTGCTTACCTACATAAAATCGCCGTTTTCTTCTATAACGATGTCGGAGGCTTCCAAGATAGAGGAGTACACTTTCAAGTGGTCTGTTGACGGCGATATGTGGCGAAGCGATTTTACCGCAAGCGACGGCCGCACACAGGAAGATCGTAAAAAAGAGCTTGAAGATCTCAACGGTATACGCCGCAAGATGATTCAGCCTTTGGTGCAGCTTAAAGAAAAATGCCGCGAGGCAAGCGCGAAAGAGATATTCTCTGCTTTCAACGAATTTTTGAAAACGCAGATAGAAGATTATGACGGCGGCGACGATGAAGACATATCCAAGATAATGCAGCAGCTGTGGAACAGGGCTTTGGAGGCGTGTGGGTCTATATACATTACTTTGGGAGATGAAAAAATAAGCATAGCCGAATACCGCGATCTTTTGCGCACTATGCTTTTGCAGACAAACATTTCTTCTCCGCCTCAGAAACTTGATGCTGTTATAGCGGCAGGGGCGGAACATTCGAGGCTCTCTGACATAAAGGCAGTGTTCGTAATAGGTGTGAACGACGGGCTTTTCCCAAAAAACGCGAAGCTTTCGGGGCTGTTTTCGGAACGTGAAAAGCTGAAAATGGAAAAGGTTGACATACACATGGGAAAACGGCTGGACACAAATCTGAAGGCGGAAAGATTTTCATGCCTGCGCTCTCTTGGCTGCCCGAGCGAGCGGCTGTATATATGCATACCGCGCGCCGACAAGAAAGGCGATGTGCTGTCGCCTTCACAGCTGGCGATCCAGATAAAAGGTTTGTTCACAAAAGACATAACGCTTAACGTTTCTCAGCTGAGAACGGAGTTTTTCTGCGTTTCACCGAAGTCTGCGATATACAAGTACTCGGAGCTTATAGGAAAAGACCGTGCCAAGGCGGCTGCAATAAAAGCTGCTCTGGCGTCTTATCCGGAATATACGGCTTTGGCAGACGATATAGAAAGGGAACTTTTCGGCGGCAAAGCGCAGCACAAACTTTCTCCCGCAACGGCTAAAAGCTTGTTTATGAAAAACGGACTGAGAATCTCTGCGACCGCGGCAGAAAGCTTTTTTGAATGTCCGTTCGGCTATTTCTGCAAATACGGAATGGGTATAAAAAGCACGCGCAAGGTCACTATGGCAGCTGTAAATGTAGGTCTGATAGCGCACAAATGCTTTGAAAGGATAGCGCCGCTTTTTAAAGAACGCCCCGACATGACAGACGAGGAGGCAGCCGCAGAGGTAAGCCGCTGTACTGACGAATACATTGAAGAGAGTATGGGCGGCGACTTCGGCAAAAACGCTGCTTTCAGGGCAAATGTCAAGGCGGTAAAAGATCAGATAACCGCGGCGGTAATGAACATACGCAAAGAACTGGAGAGCCCTGACATAAAGCCCGTTGCGTACGAATATAAACTTACGGCTGACAGCGGTGCGGCTGTTTTCAGCACGGGTGAGCCCAATGGCAATGAAATATGCTTGTACGGCATAATAGACCGCATTGACCTGATAACGACAAAGGACGGAAAAAAGTATATCAGAGTCGTTGATTACAAGACGGGTGACAAGGTATTCAATTACGAAAGCATTTACCACGGGCTGGACTTGCAGATGATTATATACCTTTACGCGATAATGGAAAAGATAAGCGAAACGAATAAGGACATAGAGCCTGCCGGCGTTGTATACGTTCACGCGGGAGAGCAGGACAAGTTTATGTCCAAGGGCGATATATTTAATATCATAAACAGCGCGGCTGCGAAAAGAAAAGACGGCGGTCTGACGGAGGAAGAGATACGCGAGATAACGGACAGTCAGCTCCTTGAAGCAAAGGCTAAAAAGGTAATGTCTTCGATGAAGCGCAGCGGTGTGGTAGCGGACGACATGGAGCTTGTAAGAACAATGATCTCTATGGGCAGCGGATATTCACCTGTTACAATAACTCAAAAAAATGTTTACAACAAAGACGGTCAGGACTTTGTGCTGAACGCACCCTCGATGAAAAATCTGGAGCAATATGCCGTTGACAAGATAAAAAGCATGGCAAAAAGGCTTGCTGATGGCGATATATGCTCTATGCCGACAGGAAAGAAGGATCATCTGCCCTGCAAATACTGCGCATATAAAAACATCTGCTCAACGCCTGAGCGTGACGACGCCATACTGATAAAAGACGAGGACAAGGAGCAGCTGCTTGCATCAATACGCGTCGGCGGCACAGCTGAAAACGACGATGAACAGCCGACAGAAAGGAGTTGACAGCTATGGCGGAAATTTGGACAGATGAACAGATCAGAGCGATAAACGCCAAAGGCAAGGGCACGGTAGTTCCTGCGGCGGCAGGCAGCGGTAAGACCGCCGTGCTTATCGAAAGGGCAATACGCATACTCAGCGACGAGGAAAACAAAGTGCCTGCCGACACACTGCTTTGCGTTACTTTTACAAACGCGGCGGCGACACAGCTGAGAGAAAAGCTTACGAACGCTTTGGGCGAGAGGGCTGCAAAACACCCCGAAAACAGCTGGCTTGCACAGCAGCAAAGCAAACTTCAGACCGCAAGGATAGTTACCATAAATGCATTTTGTCTGGAGCTTGTAAAAAACAACGCTCACGCTCTTGGACTGCAAAGCGATATGCGGATAATGGAAGAGAACGACACCCTTTTGCTGAGAAAAGAAATGCTTGAAAAAGCGGTTGACTTCTGCTATGAAAACTACCCGGAAAAGATGGAGCTCATACATAAAAAGTTCAGCACAAAAAAACGTGATATAATAAATGCCGCGGAGATTATGTACTTGTATCTCAGGAGCATACCGTTTTCAGACGAATATATGCAAAAAAGCCTTGAAAAGCTGCGAAGCAGCGACGGCTGCCGTATATTCTGCAATATGCTGATGAAGCAGCTGACTGAAAAATGCCAAAAAGCTCGCACGCTTATCGAGAACTGTCTTGAACTGTTTGAAAGGTCGGGCTGCATGGAAGACGGCGTTAAAAACGTTCTCAGCAACGATCTTGACGTTATTGCAGACATTGAAAATGCGCTTTTACAGGGCTGCAATACTTTTACTGATGAAAGCGGCATTGAGAAAGAGCAATACACCCATGTATACGAAATGCTGGGCAGTGTAAAATTTGACACGCTCAGATTTCCAAAACAGGACAAAGACAACAAAAAACAGCTCGGCGACATAGAACTGTTCAAAGAGCAGATAAAGAAGAGGCGTGACGAAGCGAAAGATCATATCAAAAAAATCAGTGAAACAATAGTCTGTCCTTTTGACGAGGCGGCAAGCGACTGCAAGATCAGCGCCGATATGATCGAAACGCTTTACGGGATAGTAAAACAGGCAGACGAGCTTATCTATGAAGAAAAGCAAGAGAGAAGCTGCTGTGATTTTGCAGACGTGGAGCTAATGACCGTTTCGCTTTTGGCTGAAAAGAAAAACGGCGTTATACACAGGACCGAGCTTTGCAAAGAGCTTGTGGAGCAGGGTGAGTTCGGCGTTATAATGATAGACGAATTTCAGGACACGAACGACTTGCAGGAGCTTATATTTAAGTGCATTTCCAACACCCAAGATCTGAACGTTTTCGGTACTAACGTATTTATAGTGGGAGACATAAAGCAGGCTATATATCAGTTTCGACGTTCAGACCCCAAGCTGTTTGCCGCTGCAAGAACTGCCGCTGCCGATGAAAAATACAAAGACAAGCTGCAAGAGATAGTTCTTACTCAAAATTTCAGAAGCCGCCAAAATATTATAGACACTGCAAACTTTATGTTCTCGCGCCTTATGAGCAAACCTGTAGGCGAGGTGGACTATGTAAGCAGCGAAAGGCTGAACTACGGTGCAAAATGCTATGACAGCAAAGACGACTTGCCTACCCGACTGGCTGTATGCAGCAAGGAAAATGAGTTTGACGAGGCGGCGCGTATAATAAAAGAAATGCTGTTACAGGGAGTTTTAGTATATGACAAGGATATAAAAGATCAGCGCGCTTGCAGACCGAGCGACTTTTGCATACTGACAAGGACAAACAAGGTAAATCTTTTGGCGGCGAAGGCGCTAGGAAAGTACGGGCTTAAAGTAGCCAGCCGTGAGATAAGCGGCTACCTGCTCTCACGCGAGGTATCGCTGATGACTTCTTTACTGAAGGTAATTGACGATCCTCTGAACGATACGGCTATGCTTGCAGTCATGCTCTCGCCGATATTGCAGTTTACAGACGAAGAAGCCGCGAATCTGAAAATTTCCGCAAAAAGCGATACTGCAAACTTTTACAGCCTTATGACAGAGTTCTCAAAAAATGATGATGAGAATAAGGCGCTCTCGAAAAAATGCGAAAACGCTTTGCAAAAGATAAGAAGATACCGCTATCTTGCCTGCGCAATGACAATGAGCCGGCTGATACGAAAACTGTACACCGAAACGAATTTTTATATACTTTCGGCATCTCTCAGCGGCGGTGAAAGGTCACAGGCGAACCTGCGGCTGCTGCTTGACATTGCGGACGGTTACGACAGAAATTCTACAGGTGGTCTGAGCGGATTTATACGCTATTTTGACGACATAACCGAAAACGGAAAGGATTTTTCTCAGGCTGCTTTGGCAACAGAAACAAACGATGCCGTAAACGTTATGACTATGCATAAGTCAAAGGGGCTTGAATTTCCGTTTGTGATACTTACGCAGCTGGATAATGAATTTCTTTCCGAAAAGCGCGACAGCATAGTTTTTAATGAATACGGCATAGGCATAAAGATAACCGACAGCGAGCTGCTCGCCAGATACTACACCGTACCTTTTACAGCGCTTACAACAGAAAAAGAGCGCGAGACGATAAGCGAAGCAATGAGGCTTTTGTATGTTTCTGTGACAAGGGCAAGAGAGCAGCTCATACTCATGATACCAACAGATGAAAAGGTCGCTGACAATGCAAACAAAATGATATTGCGCTGCGCCAAAAGCCGCTGCATAACGCCCGAAACGGCTCTTTCTGCAAAGTGTATGCTGGACTGGGTGCTTACTGCGTTTGCGTACCATGCCGACGGAGACAAACTGGCGGAGTTTCTGGGGCTTGACTGCTCGGTCATTGATGATGTTTCAGACGAATGCGATATTCTCATAAGCAGCGAAACCGAAGCGCCTAAAATCAATGATACACAAAAAAGCGCTGAAACGGCAGCCGACAAAGATCTTGTGAAAAAACTTGTCGCTTCTATAGCCTCGCCGCAGCCGGATCCGCTGCCCGACGAAGCGAAACTCTCGGTAACCGACATAGTTCACAAGCACAGGGAAAGCGGCACTTTCAAGCCGAGGGCAAGCTCGGAGGAAAAGCGACAAAGTTTAAGTGCGGCTGAAAGGGGTACTCTTACACACAGGTTTATGGAACTTTGCGACATAAAAAATGCCGCCATAGACTTTGACAGCGAGTTTGACAGGGTGATGAGCCTTGGGCGTTTTTCGCCGCAGGAGGCAGATCAGATATACCTTGACGCGCTAAAGAAATTTTTCAATAGCGGTATTGCAAAGCGAATGGCAGCATCGGACGAGATACTGAGAGAAAAGCAGTTTTTGGTGAAAATATCGGATATGGCGCTTGACAAGGAGCTTTTCAGCGATATTGCAGGCTCGGACGGAATGCTGCAAGGCGTTGCCGACTGCGTTTTCAAAGAGGGCGACGGCTATGTTCTTGTGGATTACAAAACGGACAAAGTTTCCTCTGCCGATGTGCTTTCACAGCGTTACAGCAGGCAGCTGGAGCTTTACCGCGCGGCTCTTGACATAATACTTGACGCGCCTGTGAAAGAATGTGTCATCTGCTCGTTATACCTAGGCGCAGCAATAAAAGTATAGCAACAAAAACGGAGCACCGAAAAAATGCTCCGTTTTTTCTTACAGTTCATGATAGTATGGGCAGATGTTTTCAAAGCTGCCGTCTTTCATGCGAAAGCCATTAGGTATAACTCCCAACTGCACAAAGCCCAGCTTTTCATACAGCCGCCGCGCACGCATATTGCTCTCAACAACGGCATTGAATTGCAGCACGCCGAAACCATATTCTTTGGCTCTTGTAAGGCAGTCGCGCACTAAAAGCTCGCCTATCCCCTGCCCTCTGCACCTGCTGCTTACCGCGAAACTTGCGTTGCATATATGACCGCATCTGCCGACGTTGTTTGGATGAAGGATATAAAGTCCCACTATCTCGCTGCCTGCTACCGCCACGCCGCAGTAAGTCTG
>CANRDG010000026.1 GCA_947629275.1 uncultured Clostridia bacterium
AGCCTTTCGTTGCTTTTTCTGCCGCTTTTCTCATTCGCAAAAGAACTGTGCGACAGCGCCTCATACAAAAGCGCCTCATTCTTGAAATGATAGCCTATTTTCTCCTGAAACTGTTCTAAATTGCTTTGTTCGTTCATAATATCAGCTCCGATAATTTACTGCTCAATATTTGCTTTTTCTTTCTGCTTCAATGCTTCAAGCTCTTTGAGCATGGCGTTTATAACGTTGCCCTGCGTGAATTTCTTTGCCTGCCGCACGGCGTTGAATATGGCTTTTTCGTCAGAGCTGCCGTGTGCTTTTATAACGGGTCGTTTAGTGCCGAGCAGCGGTGCGCCGCCGTATTCTTTATAGTCCATGCGCTTTCTGAACGCCTTTACGCTTTTCAGCATGAACGCCGCGCCTATCTTTGAAAGTATACTGCTTGTGAGCAGCTTTTTCAGCTCGTCGCCGAAGAACTTGCCCATGCCCTCGTAAAGTTTCAGCAGCATATTGCCGGTGTATCCGTCCGCGACTACAACACTGCACTCGCCTTTGGGCAGGTCGCGCGATTCAATATTTCCTATAAAATTAAGCTGAGAATCTTGCAGAAGTTTATAGCTCTCGCGCTCTAGCTCTCTGCCCTTTGATTCCTCTGCGCCTATATTTGCAAGACCCACCGTGGGCTTATTCACCTTCATGACCTTTTCCATATAGATACTGCCCATTGTTGCGAACTGCACCATTGTATCGGGGTTGCAGCTCACTTTTGCGCCGCAGTCAAGCAGCATAAACGGCTGAGATGCAGCAGGCAGAAGTGTTGCCAGTGCGAGAGGCACGCCCTTTGTCACGCTCTTTACATAATACTGCGCGCCTACCACCAGCGCCGCCGTTGAGCCTGCCGATACGAACGCATCGCCCTCGCCGTCTGCGAGAATTTTAAGACCTACTGCCATTGAAGAATTGTTTTTTGCGCGGCAGACTGCTCTGGGGTCGTCGCATATCTCAACGACATCGGGTGCGTGGCGAATAGAAATGCCGCTTATGTCAAGCTCGTTTTCCTGCGCGCAGGTCTTTATCTTTTCCTCGTCGCCGGTAAGCGTTATGTCAACTTTAAGATACTCATGCGCTTTCAACGCGCCTTTGATTATTTCGAGGGGTGCGTTATCCCCACCGAATGCGTCTATAACTATGTTCATTGTCAACACTCCTTTTCAGCCTGTTATATGACATTTTCAAGCTCTTTCAGACCTCTTTCAGCTAAAAGAGCGTACCTTTCCTGTTTGTTTTTCACCGTCTGCGAAAGCAGCGGCAGTATACCCATATTACAGCCCATAGGCTGAAAGTCCGTCACGCTTTCGTCGCTTACATATCTGCAAAGAGAACCGAGCATTGTGGTCTGCGGCAGCTTAAGCTCACGCTTGCCGAGAAGTCGTCTCGCCAGTGAAAGCCCTGCATAAATGCCGCTCGCCGCCGATTCTATGTACCCCTCAACGCCTGTTATCTGTCCTGCAAAATAAATTTTATCGTTATTTTTCATACAGAAATACTCATCGAGAAGTTTTGGCGAATTTATAAAAGTATTGCGGTGCATAACGCCAAGCCGTAAAAACTCGGCATTTTCGAGACCGGGTATCATTGAGAAAACTCGTTTCTGCTCGGGAAATTTCAAATTTGTCTGAAAGCCGACGATATTGTACATACTGCCCTGCTCGTTTTCGGCTCTCAGCTGAACTACCGCATAGGGGCGTTTACCTGTTTTTGGGTCTGTAAGACCTACGGGTTTGAGCGGTCCGAAGCGCATGGTATCTTCACCGCGCTTTGCAAGCACTTCAATAGGCATACAGCCCTCGTACACCTTAAAGCCGTCTTTTGAAAAATGCTCTTTGTCAAAGTCGTGCAGCTCTGCGCTTTCGGCGGTTGTAATGGCATTATAAAACGCCGTATATTCGTTCTTTTCCATAGGGCAGTTTATATAGTCGGCATCGCCTCTGCCGTATCTTGCGGCAAAGAACGCCTTGCTCATATCAATGCTTTCAAACGAAACTATCGGGGCGGCGGCGTCGTGAAAATAAAGATAATCACCGCACATTTTTTGTATGCTTTCCGCAAGCGGCTCACTTGTAAGTGGGCCTGTCGCAATTATCGTAAAGCCGTCTGTCGGCACATCGCGAACTTCCTGCGAAACACATTCAATAAGATGATGAGCCTTTATTCTTTCGGTAACAAGATCTGAAAACTTCGTTCTGTCCACCGCGAGCGCACCGCCTGCCGAAACTCTTGAAAGGTCTGCGCACTGCATTGTAATTGAACCCAACATTCTCATTTCCTGTTTCAGCATACCTGCGGCAGAGCCTATTCTCTCGGCTTTGAGCGAATTTGAACAGACGAGTTCTGCAAAGCCTTGATATTTATGCGCCGGCGAATATTTTATCGGCTTCATCTCAAAAAGCGTTACCTTTATGCCTGCATTTGCAAGCTGCCAAGCCGCCTCGCACCCTGCAAGCCCTGCACCTATGACATTAACCTTCATCGCCGTCTCCAAGCTGTTTTTCATAGCCGCAGCCCTCTTTATAGCAAACAAGCTTGCCGCTTTTGCCGCCCTTTTTGAAAAGCGTACTGCCGCATTTGGGGCAGGTCTGCTTTGTGGGCAGATCCCACGTCATGAAGCTGCATTCGGGGTTTTTGATACAGCCGTAATACTTCTTGCCTTTTTTGGTCTTTTTAAGAAGTATCTTGCCACCGCAGTAGGGGCATTTGCCGTCAGCTTCGGTGACTATTTTACGTGTATTAGTACATTCGGGGAAGCCTGAGCAAGCCAGAAACTTGCCGTATCTGCCCAGCTTTATAACCATAGGCTTGCCGCACAACTCGCAAACTTCGTCAGTCTGCTCGTCGGGAACTTTTACGCGTTTGCCGTCCATAGCCTCTTCTGCGGCGGTAAGCTCTTTGCTGAAATCGCCGTAGAACTTTTTAAGCATATCCACCCAGTCCACCGTACCGACTTCAACGCTGTCGAGCTTGTTTTCCATTCCTGCGGTGAATTTTACATCAACTATATTGTCAAAATGCTCTTTCATAAGGGCTGTTATGACTTCGCCCAAAGCGGTAGGCTTTATCTGCTTGCCGTCGCGCTCAACATAGCTTCTCTGCAAAATGGTGGTTATGGTAGGCGCGTATGTTGACGGTCTGCCTATGCCGTTTTCTTCAAAAGCCTTGACAAGCGTGGCTTCTGTATATCTTGCAGGCGGCTGAGTAAAATGCTGTTCGCCGTCAAGCGAGCGCAGCTTCAGCACATCGCCTTTTGCAATCGGCGGAAGCTCTTTTTTCTTATCCTCATCGTCGTCTTTTGTTTCTTCATACAAAACGGTATAGCCGTCAAACTTCACCGAATAACCGCTTGCCTTGAAAAGGCTGCCGTCTGCCAGAATATCCACCGAAACGGTATCGAGCAGGCAGTTTGCCATCTGGCTTGCTATAAATCTTTCCCATATCAGCTTATAAAGCTTATACTGGTCGGGCGTAACGCCGCTTTCCTTTGCCATATCGGGTGTAATGTCTGGACGTGTAGGTCTTATAGCTTCGTGGGCGTCCTGCGCGCCTGCTTTTGTTTTGTATTTGCGAGGCGTTTCGGGCAGATAATTTTCGCCATACACATCTTTTATATACTTATAAGCCGCATCTCTTGCTTCGTCTGAAACCCTCAGGCTGTCGGTACGCATATATGTGATAAGACCTATAGCCCCCACGCCTTTTATATCAACTCCTTCGTACAGTTCCTGCGCTATCTTCATAGTTCTCTTTGACTGGAAGCCGAACCTTTTAGATGCTTCCTGCTGGAGCGTTGACGTTATGAACGGCGCGGCAGGCGTTTTCTTATGAACGCTTTTCTTAACTTTATCAACGATATACTGTGCGCCGTCAAGCTTTTTGAGTATCTCATCGGCGCTTTTCTTGTCGGGAAGTGAAAGTTTGTCGTCCAGTTTTTTACCCTCAAAACTTACAAGCTTTGCGGTGAATACTTTTCGTGACGACGGCGATGTAAGCTTTGCTTCAATTGTCCAGTATTCCTGCGAAACAAAGCTGCGTATCTCTTCTTCGCGGTCTACTATCATTCTTACCGCTACCGACTGCACTCTGCCTGCCGAAAGACCTTTCCTCACCTTTTTCCACAAAAACGGCGACAGCTTATAGCCGACTATCCTATCGAGTATTCGCCTTGCCTGCTGGGCATTCACAAGATTTTCGTCTATACATCTCGGGTTTGCTATGCCCTGCTTTATGCCCTTTTCGGTTATCTCGTTGAAAGTAACGCGGTTTTTATCGTTAAGGTCAAGTTTCAGTATCTGCGCGAGATGCCAAGAAATTGCCTCTCCCTCGCGGTCAGGGTCTCCTGCGAGATAGACTTTATCGCTCTTTTTTGCCTTTGCGCGAATGTTCCTTATGATTTCCTCTTTGCCCTTTATGTCTATATACTGGGGCTGAAAGTCATTTTCTATTTCCACTCCGAACTTCGATTTCGGCAGGTCTCTCAGGTGACCCATTGACGCCATTACCTCGTAGTCGGAACTTAAATATCTTTTTATCGTATGCACCTTTGTAGGCGATTCAACTATTATCAGTGTTGACAACTGTTATTTCCTCCTGTCGTTGCCGATATTTATGCAAGCCTGAAACGTCTGCCTGCAAGGCTTACAACTAAGCCGTCCATTTCAAGCGACGTAAGCTCGGTAAGTATCTGCGAAATATCCGTTTGCAGCTTGTCCGCAAGCTCGTCTGCCGCGGCTTCGGACTTTTCAAGCTCTGCGACTATTCTCTGCTGGAGAGCGTTCAGCATCGATACATCTAATTTTGCTTTTTCAATATTTTCTACGACGGTATCATCTTTCTTTGGCATATTTGACACTGCCGCTTTTTTCTTTGTAGTATTTTTCTTTGAGACAGGTCTGTCGGCGGCAAAAAATATGCTGGAGCGTGACTTGTCGGTATAAACATCGGTATCTTTTGTAAATCTAAGTTTATGTGCAAATTCGGAATAATATTCATAAAGAATATCTTTGTGAGAGAAAACGGGTATCGCGCCGTCGCGGATAAGCGCTGCCGTGCCTGCATAATCGTCAGAAAACACATCGGCAGGCGGAACGCAGAAAAGGTCTCTTCCCTGCGAAATTGCGTGAGATGCGGTATTGAGCGAGCCGCTGGCTTTTGACGCCTGCGTTACAAGCACCGCGCTTGACATACCCGAAAGTATCCTGTTGCGCGCTTTGAAGCTGATTGCGGTAGGCTTTGTTTGCGGAAGATACTCGGAGATAACTGCGCCGCTGCGGCTAATCTGCACTTTAAGGTCATGCGAATCGGGCGGATATTCATACTCAACGCCATTGCCAAGCACAGCTACAGTCTTTCCGCCGCCCCTGATAGCCGATTTATGTGCCGCGCTGTCAACGCCCTTTGCAAATCCGCTTATTATGACCATGCCGTTTTTGACGATATTTTCGCAGATACATTCGGTGACTTTCTCGGTATACTTAGTCATATTGCGCGCACCCACCACGCCGAGAGTCGGGCTGTGGTTCACAAAGCTCAGGTCGCCCATACTGAAAAGCACAGAGGGCGGATCGTATATATCTTTGAGCATCATCGGGTAGCCTGCGCTGTCGCAGCCGTAGACATATATTTCATGTTTTTCACAATAGCTCAAAATGCCCTCTGCCTGTTTCAGAGTTGCGGCTCTTGTGCTTTGAAGTTCCTGTTTTGTAAAGCCCTTACTGTAGCCGCCCTGAATGGCGTCATAAAAATCTTTTACCTCGTCAAAATTTCTGCCAAGCTCCCATTTTCGCGGATTGGCAGGACCAAAGGCAATAGTCAGCCACACCCAGTAAACAAGGTTGTCGTCATATATTGTCATCTGAACATCTCCCACAGCATTATAGAAGCTGCCGTTGCGGCATTCAGCGAATTTATCCTGCCGTGCATTTTTATCGTTACCGCGCTGTCGCACATATTTATGTGCTCTTTTGGCATACCGCTGCCCTCGTTGCCTATAAACAGCGCGCACGGTCTGCCAAAGTCAAATTCTGTGATACTCATGCCGCCGCTTATGACCGAAGCGACATTTGAATACCCCAGACTTTTGAGAGTTTTTACTGCCTTTTCAAAATCATTTTCGATATACACGGGCACGCGCATTATACTGCCCATAGCCGCTCTTACGACCTTTGGATTATAAACATCGCAGCAGTTTCCTGTAAGAACAGCGCCGCTTACACCCACGGCATCACAGGTACGCAGAATAGTACCGACGTTCCCGGGGTCTTGCAGACCGTCAAGTACCAAAAGTTTACCGCCGCTTTTGAGCGTTTCTATATTTTTATGGAGCATTTTTGCCGCTGCGAAAACGCCCTGGCTTGATCGTCCCTCCGAAAGCCTTTGAGAAAGCTGGGGCGATATTTCAAAGCATTTGCAGCCGCATTTTTCCGCGAGCGTTTCGGGGGCTTGCTCAAAATACTTTTCGGCTGCCTGCTTTGTATAAAAAAGAGCTGTTACCTCTGCGCCGCCATTTGCACCCTCGCAAAGAACGTCTATACAGTTCCTTGCGCCCTCGATAGCAAACTCGCCTGCTTTTCTGCGCTCTTTACTGCTGCCAAGAAGCGCCGCCAGCTTTTTTATATTTATGTTATCTTTTGCCGAAATATACATACCGAGACACCCCTTGCGCGCCGCTTTGAGCGTGTTTTACAATGCCCATATATACAACAAAACACGCACAAGCCGTTAAAGATGTGCGTGTTGATATTGCATCAAAGGGCAGCCTTAGCCTTTTCAACTACTGCGGCAAATCCGCTGGGATCGTTTATCGCTATTTCTGAAAGCATCTTTCTGTTAAGATCGATACCGGCTTTTTTCAGACCGTTCATAAACGTTGAATAGTTCATGCCGTTGAGTTTGCAGGCGGCGGATATTCTTGCTATCCACAGCTTTCTGAAATCTCTCTTTCTCTGCTTTCTGCCGATGTAGGCATACTGACCGGATTTCATCACCTGCTGTTTTGCCATTTTGAAATGCTTGCTCTTTGCGCCGAAGTAGCCCTTGGCAAGCTTTAATGTTTTATTTCTTCTCTTACGAGTCATCATTGCTCCCTTAACACGAGCCATAGTCAATTACCTCCTGAAATTATCTTTACTTTGTTTCCCAGACTATTAAACCCGCGGTTTATTTGTAAGGGATAAGACGTTTTACGTTCTTGAGATCTGCATCGCTTGCATAAGCGTCGTTACGCAGCGTTCTGATACGCTTGTGACCCTTTGAAATGAGTCTGTGCCTCTTGTTTGTGTGCTGGAACTTTACCTTGCCTGTTCCTGTCACTCTGAAACGCTTTTTTGCGCCCGAGTGGGTCTTGATCTTTACCTTTGACATAAATTTATCCTCCTTAATTGTTTACTTAGAAGATTTGGGCGATACGAACATCACCAGACTGCGCCCCTCCATTTTGATAGGCTTATCAACAATGCCTGCCTGCGCCACGGCTTCCTTATATCTGTTCATCAGATCTTCACCCAACTGCGGGTGCGCCACCGAACGCTTACGAAATCTTACGGAAACTTTCAGCTTATCTCCGCCCGAAAGGAACTTGATGCCCTGATTTACTTTTGTCTGAAAGTCATGAGTATCTATGGTCGAGGACATACGTATTTCCTTGGTGTCGATGACCTTTTGATTTTTTCTTGCTTCCTTTTCGCGCTTGTCCTGCTCAAAGCAGTATTTGCCGTAATCCATGATCTTGCACACGGGCGGCTGTGCGGACGGTGCTATCTTTACCAGATCGAGATCCTTTTCGATAGCTATATCCATAGCCTCCTTTGCGGACATTATGCCCAGCTGTGCGCCGTCGGGTCCTATTACCCTTACTTCCTTATCACGGACTTCTTCGTTGATCTGCAGATCCTTGTTGCTAATAGTGCATTACCTCCAAAATAAAAATGAGCGAAACACGACCTGTTCACGCTCACGAAAAAAGCTATTTCTAGCTTACATTCATATATCAGCCTTTTCACTGGCAAATGCCGCTTAAGGCGAGGGCGGAACAGCTCTGCTTTTGTTTTCCAAAATATTATACACCATATTTTCCCCGTTGTCAAGAGCCTTGCATAAAATTTTTCAGTCTCTTTAGCGGCAAAATACGTACAACTTGCACAAAATCACAGTGAAACGAGCATGAAAACGCCGCCTGCTACCATGATTATCAGCCACAGCATTATCATATTGTCCGACAGAAATATCAGCAGCTTTTTTGCAAGCGTAAGGTGCGTACGCGAGCTGTTTATATTAAAGCTGAAATTCTGCGAGGCTGTCAGGCGCGAATATATTACCAGCGAAAGCGCGATTATTATAAAGCACACTATGCCCTCGGTAAGCACGGCAAGGTCGCTTCGCGTATAAATTTCTATAAGGTCAAGGGCGAATATCAGCAGCTGCGCGCTCACCCTCATCACTATTGCGACTATTATAGAGCCTGTTCTTAATGTAAACAGGGTTATCATTATATTCATGCAGAATTTATAGCCTATCGACGAAACATCGAATGTACAGAATGTCCCTGCTATACAGCATATTATAAATGCGAACATATCGCCGAACTGCCTGAAAGTTTGCAGAATAAGACCGCGGAAGAGTATCTCTGTCAGCGCGGAGACAACAATGCAGCTGCAAAAGCCGAACAGCGCGACCGACATGATATCGTGAGAATAAAGAAAGTCCATTCGCAGGGCATTTGTACCCAATGCTCTGTAGACCACCGCCGAAATATTGCCTGCATGGCGGCAAAATATAGTTGCCATAAGCGACATGACAAGTGCGCAGGCTGCCATATCTGGCATTTTTCTATCGGCGCGCGGAAACATAACTGCACGAGGTATACGGGCATCGAGCACGAAAATGAGTATCGGTATCAGAAATTTCAGCAACCTTATCACGCATATAACGGCACACATATAAAGCGGCACGTCGTATTTTTCAAGCGGCTGACCGTACATCACCTGCGTTACCGAGAGCGTTTCGCCCTTGGTGTATCTGCCAACATATATATACTCTGCAATTGTGAACAGCAACATTGAAAACATAGTCATTGCCACCAGTTTGCAGCAGCGTTTCAGCACCCTCTGCTCGGTCTCCTCGGGGGTCTTGCTTATAAAGCCCTGACCGTCAACATACGAATGTTCGCTTTTGCGCCTGACAAAATAGTAGGCATAGCGGTTGTTGCCCGAGCTTCGCCAGTTGAGAAACTCATTATAATAGTGCCTTGACTGGTTCTGATACTCGGCATTTTTGGCAACGTCTATATAGTCGTCGTTTTTTTCTTTATTTTTATTATCTTTGTTTTCGTCAACATTTACATTCAGATACTTGTCTGTTTCGTCTATCATCACCGCGCCCCCCTTTCACAGTTATGTTATACTGTTATTGCATTAAAAATGTCCGCTGGAGCCTCCGTGGCTTCTTCCGCTGCTGCCGCCTCCGCCGCCCGATCCTCCGGAACTTTTGGCGGCCTTCGAAACGTTGGAATAAAGATATGTATCCTGCGAGAATTTTTCTTTATAATTTTTAAGATAATTCTTTGCGGCAGGCTTGGGCAGGATAGTTTTCATCTGATGCAGCAGATACCATACAACACAGGCGGTTATTGCTCCTGAAATACAAAGAGCTGCGAACCAATGCTTAAAAAGCCATGTTGGGGCTGACTTCGGGTGCAGTTTGCTGTAAGGCTTATTCTCGTATGCTTCTTCAACGAAATCATACACATCGTCGAAATATTTATCGAAGCACTCATAGTAATCGCCGTCACTGAGCATAGGAACAAGGTCGTCCTCCAACCAATCCACACCATAGCTGTCCGAGACAGCCTCCATGCCGTAGCCGCAGGTCGAGAAGGAATACGACCTGTCAGCCATAGACACAACAAATAATATGCCGTCATACTCTGCACCGACACCGTAGCCCATATAATCGAAGTAGTCGTGTGCAAATGTTTGTATATCGTCATACCTCTCGTTATAATACCCGTGCTTGAACATACCGTAATCAAAGGTAGTCAGCACAACGCAGTCAAACCCGAACTCATCTATGATCTTCCTTGCCTTTTCTTCGAGATCCTTTTCCTCTTCCGACGACAGCAGATCGTACTCGTCAACGACCCTTGGAAGGGCTTCGTTATACTCGCCGTCGTCATAATTCGGCAGCGGTCTGTTGGTGAGGTTATCGTCGGCAAATGCCGCAGCTAATGACGAAGATATCACTATCGCCGAAGCCGCTGTCAGAGCGACGGCTCTTGAAATGCACTTTCTTATACGCATATCCGTCGTCCTCCTCAAAACAAAAATCCTGACAGGAGCAGTACGAACAAGAACAGTCCGAGGAAAAGTCCCGACGCTATGAGAGCAAGCTTTGCCTTATCTATCGGCAGTGTACCCACGACCTTGCCTGACTGACCGTTCATAGCGAACATATAATTTTTGCCTCTGTACTCGGTGTTTGCTATCCACACGGGCATAAGAGCATAATGTATATCGCCCTCCTGTATCTGAACGTTGACAGATTCTGTTGAAACTGTGCTGTAGCCTTTTACTGTTGAACGCAGCATCTCTTCGGTGCTTTTGCGTATCCTGTCGTTGGCTCTGCCTATGCTGTGGGTAACGTCAACGTCGTATCTGTCTGCAAAATAGCCTGCAAGATAGGCTGTATTGAAATCTACCGCCATATCATAATTGAATGGTTCAAGGGATTCCATAAGGGTATCGTCCATTTTCACTGAGCCGTCAACAGGTACTTTTTCAAACGACATATCAGCCGTTCTCACCACGCTGTAATGTTCTGTCTTTGTATAATTGTAGCTTGAATCCGACCAGTGCTTTATTTTTGTCGCCCTGAAATGCCCGTCGCCGGAGCTGTCTGCATCGAAAAGCCAAAACGGCACATATATGCCTTTTATCGACTGAATATGGTGCTCTGTCTTGAAGCTTTTGGGCAGAAGTATCTTTTTTGAGATAAACTTTTTATACGCGTTGTCAACGGCCGTTCTGCCCTTTTTGAATGGTATTATAAAGTCGGGGCGCATAACGCCGTCAACGGTCTCGTTTATTACAACTGGATTATCACAGTAAGGGCAGGTAGACGCCATTGTGCTGTTATCCCCTATTATCTCGCCGCCGCAATGTGCGCATTTGAAAGAATGGAGCTGCGAAAGTTCGCCCTCCTGCCAGTCGCCGTTGCCGCTGTTTTTGTCGTAATCTTTCCACGAGAAATTTTCGGGCTTTTGCTGAGAAAGCCCCTTTTCATAGTCTGCAAGAGTATTTATATCATATGTATTATCGCAGTACATACAAGTAAGATGATCCGTGCCTGCCTCAAACTGTATATCAGCGCCGCAGCACGGGCATTTATACACTATCATACTTTCAGTTGCCATTTACATCGCCCCCTAAAAAATAAATATGCCGCCGCTTTCAGCTTTTTGCAGGCTTTCTGCCGCAGCCGCGCTTTTCGGGACAATAGCCCAGCACTTCGCATTTGGGCATCATCTGTGTGTCTATCAGGTACTCCCACTCGGGCGAAACGGTTTTTAGCGCATTGCATATGTCGCTGAAAAGCTCGCGGTATTCCCAGTAAGCTCTTGTACACATTCTCTGCCGCGACATATCTATTAAATTTCGCAGGTTGCGTTTGTCAACTATTTTTGTAGTCATTCCCAGCGGCAGCAGCATTGCGCTGTCCTCGCGCGGGATACCTATATCTTCAAGGCGCTTGCCTGCCTCGGCTATGCATTTCATAGTATCGTCGAAAATTTTCTTTGCCTCGTTGTTTTCAAGTATCTTCTTAGGCGTTACATACTCAAAATCGGCATAGTTTATATATCTAGTGCTTGCCTGAAGCCTTGTCGGTGCGCCGCCTATATGGGTATACCATTCGCGTATCACCCTTGCGGAGTAGCCCTCAAGCACCATTTCTACGTTTACATATTCAAGCGTTCTGCCGTGACCCGAAAGTATGCAGTCAATGCCTCTTTTATAATTTTTCTGCGTATCCGATATATCCGCGCCCCAGCAGATGCCTGCCCTTTCGCCTATAGTTGTTATAGGGTATTTTGTCGTTTCCGATAAAACGGTTATTTTTCCCATAATGTTCTTCCTTTCAGACGGTACTGTGTTTTAATATGTCTCAGACCTATACACAATAATTGTAACACATATTTTTACTTTTTTCAACAGTAATTTACCGAAATATTCTGCATGGCAGAAATTTACACTTCTCCATACAAAGAAAAATAAAAGTCGCGCGTGCTATTGACTTGCAGGGACATTTGGGTTATAATATATAAGAGGGAATTTGTTCTTTTGGCGTTTCCTTAAAAATGTATATTATTTTCCCGAAAGGAGTTAAAATTATGGCAACACTTACTAAAAACCCGAATGTAAACAAATGGGTAGACGAAATGATTGCTCTGACAAAGCCCGACAAGGTAGTCTGGATCGACGGCAGCGACGAGCAGCTGGAGGCTCTGCGCGATGAGGCTGTTTCTACAGGCGAGATGATAAGGCTCAACCAGGAAAAGCTTCCCGGCTGTCTGTATCACCGCACCAACCCCAACGACGTTGCGAGAGTTGAGGACAGAACATTCATCTGCACAAGAACTAAAGAGGACGCAGGTCCTACCAACAACTGGATGGATCCGAAGGAAATGTACGCTATGCTGACACCGATGTATGACGGCGTTATGAAAGGCAGAACTATGTACGTTATCCCCTATTCTATGGGCCCTATAGGCTCTCCGCTGGCAAAAGTGGGCGTTGAGGTGACAGACTCTATATACGTTGTACTGAACATGGATATAATGACGAGAGTCGGCGTTAAGGCTTTTGAGAACCTCGGCGATACCTCGGACGACTTTGTAAGAGGTCTGCACGCAAGAGCCGACATCGACCCCGAAAAGAGATATATCGTTCAGTTCCCCGAGGACAACACGATATGGTCTATAAACTCGGGCTACGGCGGAAACGTTCTGCTGGGCAAAAAGTGCTTCGCTCTGCGTATCGCATCATTCCAGGGCAAGAACGAAGGCTGGATGGCCGAGCATATGCTTATACTCGGCGTTGAGAAGCCCGACGGTGAGATAAAGTACATCACCGCTGCGTTCCCCTCTGCCTGCGGAAAGACCAACCTTGCAATGCTTATTCCGCCCAAATGCTACACCGAGGCAGGCTACAAGGTATGGACTGTAGGCGACGACATTGCATGGCTGAAACAGGGCGACGACGGCAAGCTTTATGCTATCAACCCCGAGAATGGCTTCTTCGGCGTTGCACCGGGTACTAATGAAAAGTCTAACCCCAACGCTCTGCACACCGCTATGAAGAACTCTATCTTCACGAACGTTGCTATAGACAACTCGCAAAACACCGTTTGGTGGGAAAAGCTGGACAAGAATCCGCCTGTTGATGCTACCGAGTGGAAAGGCGCTAAGGTAAACGGACCGGAGTATATCGCGCAGTGCAACACGCTTGCTCACCCCAACTCGAGATTTACCGCTCCCGCGGAGAACTGCCCGTGCATTTCTAAGGAATTCAACAACCCTCAGGGCGTTCCTATTTCCGCTATGATATTCGGCGGAAGAAGAGCTTCTACCACGCCGCTGGTTTATCAGTCGCTTGACTGGGTACACGGCACATATGTAGGCTCGGCTGTTTCTTCCGAAACTACCGCTGCGGCGGCAGGCGCTGTAGGCGTACTTCGCCACGACCCGATGGCTATGAAGCCTTTCATAGGCTACAATGTGGGCGACTACTGGCAGCACTGGCTCGACATGGGCAAGAAGCTGGGCGACAACGCACCGAAGATATTCAACGTAAACTGGTTCAAGCAGGACGAGAACGGAAACTTCATCTGGCCGGGATTTGGCGACAACATGAGAGTTCTTGACTGGATAATCAAGCGCTGCGAGGGCAAAGTTGACGCCGTTGAAACTGCTATAGGCTATCTTCCAAAGCCCGAAGACATAAACCTTACCGGCATTGAGGACGAAGTAACACCCGAGATAATGGATAAGCTGCTCAAAGTTGACAAGGATCTGTGGACAAAGGAAATTGCCGAAATGCGCAGATACTACAAAGAGGACATTGCCGACAAGGGCGGCAGGATACCCAAGGAGCTGTGGGAACAGCTTGACAGGATAGAGGCTAACCTCAATAAGTAAATATACGAACATGAAAACGCTCTCTGAGAATATCGGAGGGCGTTTTTGTTTATATATACAAATTTTAGGCAGCAAATTTGTGTATTTCGCTGATTTTCAAATTTTTTTGTAACATTTTGCACACTCGGCGCGATACATATTACGAAAGGCAAAAATTTATGGGGGAGGTATGCTCTCTTGTAAATCAAAAAGGAGGTATTTTTATGTTCAGAATGATACGAAAAAACTTGAAAAACCAGTACACAAAGCAAACGCTGCTTGCCCTGCTTATGCTTGTGAACATTGCCGTTACCGCGCTGGTTATTTGCTTTGCCTACGGCATCTACTATGATTTTGCCATAAAGGCAGACAGCGGCATGGCTGAGTACAACAGCAAGTGGTTAAGCATATGCGCGCCCATAGGCGATGTTTCGCATGAGCTTGAGCTTGACCAAAAAGACGGATCGGATACTACAGAATACTACACAGATGAAAATGTAACAGCGCCGCAGCTGGTAGATTTTATCAGGACTATGCCCGACGAGCTGAGACAAAACCTTGACTGGTTTGACGTAAGTGTTACAGCGATGAGCTCTCTGCATTACCACAACACAAGCACCGCTGATTATGCAGAGAATACCGGTACGGGCAGCGGCCCTATCAACATTGTGCCCGACGACCTTTCGGACAACGACGAGCCATATTACGGTATTTTCCATTTCAGATATAATTTCAAAGACGATAAAATAATACCGTATGAAACAACGGCAACCGATGACATACCCGTATTTACCGATGATGAGTGCAACAACGGAACTGATTTTATATATGTAAACAAAAACCGTATCAGTGAAGATGAGGATAAGAATGTTGAGCCAAATAATCCGTCAGTGATGCGCAATATACCGGAGGGCACCGAAACGGCTGTTATAGGCGGCAAAGAATATAAAATAACATATTTTCCGCGCAAAAATCACAGCCGCGGCAGCGATGATATACAGATACCGCTAACTTCATTTTCAGACGAGGCGTTTCTTGTGGGTGAGCGATACAGGAACAACGACAGCAGCCGCAGTCTGTTATTTGAAGAAGCCGACAACGACCCTGCGGAGTTTATGGATATATACTTCACAAAGCCGCTGACGAGAGATCGGTTCAACCTGCTTTCAAAGCACATACACGAAAAGCTGGGAGACTGCTATTACATACCCGATGTTACACTGCTGGAAGAACACGAAATGCAGATGCTGAGAACGGTAGCTCTTATAGCCGTGCTTATTGCTCTGCTGGCGGCGATAGATGTTGCGATACTTTACAGATATATGCTTGAAAAACGTTCGGGTCAGCTGGCAATAATGAGGATATGCGGCTGCTCAAAGGGCAAGGCAATTGCCGCATACGTTATAGAAAATATTATAATAAATGCGCCTGTTTTCGCGCTTTCCGAGCTTGCATTCCACAAGCTTATTCTGCCGCACCTTAAAGGGCTTTACCCCACTATGGGAGAGCGATACACGCTTAAAGGCTACGCGCTTATATTTATATGGTATATAGTTATATCGCTTATAGTAATGCTGGCGCTTGTTATATACACGGTACACAAACACAGCCTTATACAGCTTAAAAACAGCAGCCGCAGCGTCAGAAAATTCGGCATGATGAAAGTATTCGAGATAATACAGCTTTCTGTAGTGCTTGGCATAATCGTACTGGCGGTATCTTCCGCTCTGGCAAGATATGATACATACAGACCTATAGAAAAACTTATAAGCGGCAACGGATATGTTTTACTTCCATACGGCAACAACGGCAAAACGCTGTCAGACGACCTGCCGGGGATCAAGGTCAGCTCAATTACCGGCGGAGGATCGTTTATAAAAGGCGAGGACGGCTATGGCATAAACATGGACAGCATAGCTATATCGGGCAGCTATGTTACAGACTACAGCCCGATTATGGAGGAGGGCGTATGGCTGTCTGAGTGCGCAGATATGTACAAAGAAACAGGCTATATACCCGTGGTGCTGGGCTGGTGTGACGGCAGATATAATTTGGGCGATGTTTTCACAATGACATACGGCTTTGACTACGACGAGAACGGAAACCCTGCAAGGACTTTAGATGCAAAATACAAGGTAGTAGGCATTATGCAGAACAATCAGTACATTTTAGGCTGCCAGAGCTTGCCGTTCGTCAGCGATGAGGACTTAGACTTCCGCGATATGGCGCAGCTTTACGACTACAATACATACGAGAGGATCTTTGCCGTAACGCTGATCGATGATTCGGCTGCGCTGTTCGGCAGAGAAAATGATGTTCTTGTTGCATACCAGTTGGCGGACTACAACAACAAGACGTATGAAGAATATCTTAACGCGGCTTCAAAAATAAAAGGTAAAAACAAATACATATACTACTCGTTTGAAGAAATGCGCGAAAGAAGTTTAAGATACGTTTTCAGCTACATACTCACGCT
>CANRDG010000027.1 GCA_947629275.1 uncultured Clostridia bacterium
GTACTATTGTAATATCATTATAATTTGGAGGAAATGAAAATGAGTAAATTCTGTACAAAATGCGGAGCAACGCTGGACGACAACGCCACTTTCTGCACCGCTTGCGGAAACAAAATGGGCGCGCCTGCACCCGCTGCAACCGCCCCTGCAAACAACGACGGCGCTGCTGCGGCTGACACACCGCTCGATCAGATGAAAGAAAAGTCCATGCAGGCTATAAACAATTTCAAGAACAATCCTAACCGCAACACTTACATAGGCATAGTTGCCGTTGTAATAGTTGTTATTCTTCTTATCGTTCTTATTGCAAGTATGTTCGGCGGCGGATACAAGGGCGCGCTGAAGGATTACTTCAAGAGCATCTGCAAAAAAGACGGCGAACTTTACATGGAATGCACCATGCCCGACAAGCTGATAGATTACATGGAAGACGAAATGGACGTTGACAAGGACGATCTTGAAAAACAGTACAACAAAACAGTTAAGAACGTTTACAGTGACCTGAAAGACGATTTCGGAAGCGATCCTAAGATATCTTTCAAGATAACCGACAAGGAAAAGGCAGATAAAGACGACCGTGAAGAGGCGGAAGAAAGACTTGAATATATGCTCGGCGACGACATAAAGTGGAAGATCGGCGCGGCTTACAATCTTGATCTGGAGCTTACCATAAAGGGTGACGACGACAAGGAAGACGAAATAGAGGCAAGCGCTATCATCATGAAGCTCAACGGCGACTGGGTAGTTGCATCGTTTGATTGCGATGATTACGATTATCTTGATTCTTCTTTGGGATTCTAAGACTTACAAAAACAAAATGCAGGGCTTGAATGGTCCTGCATTTTTAGTATAAGGTGATAATATGCGTATTTTGAGATGTATTGCGGCGGCTTTGATCGCAGCGGTAATGCTGGCATCTTGCGGCAGCGACAAGCCCGAGATAAAAAGCATGGAATATGAAACGCCCGTTGCGACGTTTGTAAATGCTTTCAACAAGGGCGATGAGGATTCGCTGGTGAAATGCTTTACCGCGGGCGCGCAGGAGGAGTTTTCTAAAAGCGGTGAAAAAGCTGTTGAAGCTCTTAAAGAGAGCATTGAAAACGCGGCAGGCAATACGACTGTGCTAAGTTACACGCTCGATGAAAAAACGCAGCTTGGAGAGGAATATATCTCCTCTCTGAAAGAAAGCTACACCGAAAAATACGGCAAGCGGCTGGATATAAAAAAGGCGTACTCTCTTAAAGTTACATTCAAAGCCGTACCGGGAAACAAAGAGTATGTGAGAGAAATGATAACAATAAAGACCGACAGCGGCTGGTGCATTTACGGTGACGTAATTACAAAAATAGAGCTAAAAGACAAAACCGACAGCGAGGCATAAAAATTACCCGACAGAACTTCTGCCGGGTAAATTTTTGTACTCTTATGCTGTATTACTTATCAGCTATAACATCTATGCCGGGGAGTACCTTGCCTTCGAGATACTCGAGCGATGCGCCGCCGCCGGTGGAGATGTGGCTCATCTTGTCTGCGAAACCGAGCTGTATAACAGCCGCAGCAGAGTCGCCGCCGCCGATTATTGTAGTAGCATCGGTGTCAGCAAGAGCCTTTGCAACCGCTATAGTACCCTTAGCGAGCGTGGGGTTCTCAAAAACGCCCATAGGTCCGTTCCATACAACGGTCTTTGCAGACTTAACTGCAGCTGCGAAAAGCTCTGCGGTCTTAGCGCCTATATCGAGACCCATTTTTTCAGCGGGTATCTTGTCGCAGTCTACGTTTTCAACGGCTATCTCAGCGTCGATAGGATCGGGGAACGCAGCTGCAACAGCGGTATCAACAGGCAGGAGGAGATTTTTGCCTGCTGCCTTTGCCTTAGCTATCATGTCCTTGCAGTAATCGAGCTTGGTGTCGTCAACGAGCGACTTGCCAACCTCGCAGCCCTGCGCTTTAAGGAATGTATAAGCCATGCCGCCGCCTATTATAAGCGTATCGCACTTTTCGATAAGGTTGTTTATAACGTTGAGCTTATCGGCAACTTTTGCGCCGCCGAGGATAGCTACAAACGGTCTTACGGGGTCTTCAACGGCATTGCCGAGGAAGTTTATCTCTTTCTGCATAAGGTAGCCAACGGCTGTTTCCTTAACAAACTTTGTAACGCCTGCTGTAGAAGCGTGCGCTCTGTGAGCCGAACCGAAAGCGTCCATAACGAATACTTCGCCGTCTACGAGATCTGCAAGCTCTTTAGCGAATTCCTCGCCGTTCTTGGTCTCCTCATTTCCGCGGAAACGGGTGTTTTCAAGAACAACTATCTCGCCGTCGTTCATTTCTGCAACAGCTTTCTTGGCATTTTCGCCTACAACGGTATCGTCCTTGGCGAAAGTTACCTTGGCGGAAACGAGTTCTGCGAGCCTTTTAGCCGCAGGAGCGAGTGAGAACTTATCCTCGGGACCGTTCTTGGGCTTGCCGAGGTGCGAACAAAGAACTACCTTTGCGCCGTTTTCCGTCAGCTTATTGATAGTGGGGAGCGCGGCTGTTATCCTGTTGTCGTTGGTGATAACGCCGTCTTTCAACGGAACGTTAAAGTCAACTCTGACGAGTACCTTTTTACCCTTAACGTTAATGTCTTCAACTGTGACCTTGTTTAATCCTGCCATAAAGTGACATCCTCTCTTGAATTGTTGTCAGCACAAAGCTGCGTTGCCATTTCGCAAAAAATGACCTATATTTATTTTACAACATATTGCAGAAAATTGCAAGTGTTTTCTTAAAAGAAATCGCCGCCAAAATGCTTGACATACAAAAAAATATGATATATAATAAAAATATAAGAAATATGGCGTTTTTTATCTTAAAAAAGGAGGCTGCATGATGTACAGATACATATGCAAAAACCTGCGGTCGCTGTTTTCGGCGCAAAGGCTGTTAGCAGCGCTTTTAGTGCTGAACATTATAGTTTCCTGCCTTGTTATATGCTTTTCATACGGGCTGTATCACAACTACCGCGCGGTCATAACAAAAGGCGAGGAAGAGGACGTAAAGAATATAGCAGTGCTTGTCGGGGATAGTGATTTTCACTCCCTTGATGATGCAAAGGGTCTTGAAGTCGGCTCGCTCTCGCCGTCGCAGCTGTCTGCGCTTATGTCTGCGTTTTCTGAAAGCACTTTGGAAAACGTGGACGGTATTACATTCAACTACATAGTAAAAACGCCTCTATATTTCAATGATACTGATTTTCACGGCGAAATACCGGATTATGACGAGAACGCGCAGCCGTATTACAATATACTTTCGTGCAGCATTGCTTTGAAAGACGGCAGGATAGCTGACAACAAAAATTCTCTGACGGCTGTTTTTTCGCAGGAGGAGTATTTCAGCGGTGAGAAGATAGTTGCGCTGTCGGAGTATTATTTCAGCGACAACAACGCGCCCGGCTACAGCTTTGGCGAAACAAGCGCATCTGCCTGCAAGCTGCCTGCCAATGCCGAAAATATCATCATAAACGGCGAGAGATACAGAATAGCAAAAGTGCTTGATGAGCAAACTTACGGCAGCGGCTTTGACATGGAAATACCATATGCCGCGATACCCGAAAACGCGCAGGTTCTCTGCCGAAGCTACAGCGAACATCAGCGCGCCTGCTTTACGATAAATTTCAAACAGCCGCTCACCCACCGCCAGCGCGACGACATAAGCGAGTGCATAAAGCAAAATCTCGGCGAGCAATTTTACCTTGAAGATATTCGCTTCACCGATGTTACCGACCTTGGCTACTATGGCTCAATAATAGCGGTGTCGCTGCTTATTGCGGCAATTTCAGCGATAAACATATCCGTGCTTTACAGCTATATTTTAGAAAAGCGCAGCCGCGATCTTGCGGTGTACAGAATTTGCGGTCTTTCAAAGGGCAGGGCGGCGCTTTCGTATCTTCTGGAATGTGTAATAATAAATGCGCCGCTGTTTTTAGTGACAGAGATAATTTTTGCAAAGCTTTTAGTTCCGCTTCTGGCGAGATTTTTCCCTATGATACGCCTTGCGTACAACGTAAAACTTTACGCCGCGATATTCTTTATATACCTGTTTGCGCTGTGCTTCGTTATGCTTATAATGCTTTTTGTAAAACTACACTTTCACAGCATAGCGCAGGCACGATCTGCACCCCGCAGCTCTACAAAAACAGGCTTTATGCAGGTATTTGGAGTATTGCAGCTTGCGGCGGTAATGGTAATGCTGATATTTGTTATCTCTGCAATATCGTCGCGAAGTGTGCTGTTTGACAATTTCAAAGAATACATCTCACGCAGGGGTTACATGGTAAAGACTACGGACATAAATGTATTTCCCGAAGAGATGTCGGCGGCTGCAAACGGAGCGGAAACTATTTTCAACTGTTATACAAATATATACGAGGACAGCTTTGACAAAATGCAAGCAAACAGCATTGAACATAACATGATAACATATTCTGATGAATATATAAACGCCTATACTCCTCCTGTAGATAACGGCATATGGCTTAGCGAAACGAAAGATACTTACGAAAATTCGGGGTATATACCTACAGTAGCGGCAGGCGGCGATAAAAAAGTCGGAGATATAATAGAGTCAACTGTAGTTATGAGCTTTGACGAAAACGGTCAGCCCGACAAAACTGTTTCAGCTAAATATAAGGTGATAGGCGTTTTGAAAGACAATGTGCCGCTTGCGGTATACAGCATTGACAGCTCTTTCAGCGCAAGTTACAGCGATATTTATTCAACTTTCAGGAGCAGTTACGAGGACAAAATGCTGCTGCTTACAAGGACATCGGATATGTATGAGTGCTATAAGTCGTTCGGTCCGCTTTATGGTACGCAGTTTATCTTCTGCGACGGCATGACCGATGAAGAATACACCACGCTCGGCGACAGGCTGGAGAGCATGAAACTTGACTTTGCGCCTCTTTCGCAGGTGTACAAAAACAGCACAGACTATGTTTATCAACAGCTTTACACCCTGCTGCCGATAGCTGTTTGCATATTCATTTTAACGTTAATTTCGACAGTATCTATCAGCGCGATATACACCAAACGGCAGCTGCGAAACTATGCGATATTCTACATCTGCGGTGCAAGATGGCGCACCTGTGCCTTGCGAAGCCTTAAAAACTCTGCAATAACCTGTGCAATAGCAAGTGTTCTTGCGGCGCTTGTGCTGATAGTCGGCAAACTTACATTCTTTAAAGAAACGGTTATAACATTTGGCGTATGGCATTTTGCTGTATGCGCTTTGGTGATAGTACTCTACCTCGTGCTTTCGATGATAATGCCGCTTATGATAATAGGATCAAACGAGCCGAGAGAGGTTCTTAAGGAAGAATGATCTGTGCATAATAAAACATCGGTTGCGGCAAAAGTCGCAGCCGATATTATTTGTAATGATAGTGCAGGTTACGCCTCAAACGCCTTGTTCATAAAGTCAGCTATCTTGTCAAACGGTATAACGTCCAGCCTGTCATAAAGGTCGGTGTGAACGGCGTTCGGGATAAGCATAAGCTCCTTGTTTTCGGTGTACTTGCTGTTCTTTGTCATAGCCGCATATGCATCTTTTGAAAAATAGCAGGAATGTGCCTTGTCGCCGTGTATTATCAGCACCGCGCTGCGTATTTCATTGATGTAGCAGTTTATCGGCTGATTTATGAACGACATACAGCCCGTTTTGTTCCAGCCGCCGTTTGAATTGAGCGAGCGTGCGTGATAGCCTCGCGGAGTTTTGTAGTAATCGTAATAATCTTTTACAAAGAACGGCGCATCATCGGGCAGAGGGTCAACAACACCGCCGCCAAGCTCGTAAGAACCCGACTTGTAGTCAGCTATTCTCTGCTCACAAAGCGACTTTTTCATCTCATAGCGCGCCTGCTCGCTGTCTGCGCTGTCAAAATATCCGTTCGCGTTCACGCGGCTCATGTCATACATCGTGGAAGCCACCGTCGCTTTTATGCGCGTGTCAAGAGCCGCAGTGTTCAGCGCCATGCCGCCCCAGCCGCATATGCCGAGTATGCCTATCTTTTCGCTGTCAATGTTCTCCTGAAGAGAAAGAAAATCAACGGCTGCCATAAAGTCTTCGGTGTTTATGTCGGGAGACGCCATGTACCTCGGCTCTCCGCCGCTTTCCCCCGTAAAAGACGGGTCAAACGCCACAGTTATAAAACCGCGCTTTGCAAGCTCCTGCGCGTACAGACCGCTCGACTGCTCTTTTACTGCGCCAAAAGGTCCGCACACCGCTATTGCGGCGCTTTTGCCGACAGCGTTTTTCGGCGTGTACATATCGGCGGCAAGCGTTATGCCGTATCGGTTGTGAAATGTTACCTTCTTGTGCTCCACATCATCGCTCTTCGGGAAAGTTTTGTCCCATTCCTGCACAAGGTCAAGTGTTTGTTCTTTCATGTCAGTGTACCTCCGTTTTTCTCAATTTATAGACGAGATAATCAAGGCAGTCAAGTTGCTTTGTGCAGCTGTGAACGCTGTCAAGCAAATTCTTGCGGTGACTTGCTAAAAATTTGTACAGCTCATCATAGCTTCCGCGCAAGAGCATCTCCATGCATATGTGAGTATTTTCTGCGTCAAAGCCTGCATCTTTAAGGTTTTCTTCAATGACCGCCTTTGTGTCTGTCGCGTTGGGCATTATCTCATCTCCGTTTTGTTTTCTTGAATATAGTATACCACCAAATATTTATGATGTAAAATACTTATAATTCATGCCAAATTATTCTTGACAGGAATATCAAAATGCTTTATAATTATAGCAGATGATAATATGGAGTGGGTTATTATATGGAAATAAGAGTGCTGAGATATTTTCTTGCAATAGCGCGCGAGGAAAACATGACAAGAGCCGCCGAGCAGCTGCACGTTTCTCAGCCGTCGCTTTCTAAAGAGATGAAAAAGCTTGAAGAAGAACTCGGCTGCGAGCTGTTTGTGCGAAGCAACAAAAATATGCGCCTGAGCGACGAGGGTATGCTGCTGCGCAAAAGGGCTGAGGATATACTCTCAATGGTGGACAAAACAGCGGAGGAATTCAGCCAGCTGGACAATATAACTGGCGGAGAGATACGCATAGGCTGTGCCGAGAGCCACCTTATAAAGTACCTCGCGCAAAGTATCAGGGCTTTTAAAGAAAAATACCCCGGGTTTGTATTTCATATTTTCAGCGGTGATACTCAGCCGGTGGCGGAGCGGCTTGACAGGGGTCTGCTCGACCTTGCCGTGATAGTTGAGCCGCCTAATCTATCAAAATATAACTACCTTATGATTCCCGAAAGCAACAAGTGGGGGCTTGTGGTGCGGCGTGACAGCGACCTTGCGAAGAAAACCGCCCTCACGCTGGAAGATCTTTACGGCGTGCCGCTGTTTTGCTCCGAACAATCTATAAAGGCAGATTTTCCCCGTTGGTGCGGAGAGAACATGGATAAACTCCATTTCGCAGGAACTTTCAACCTTGCCTATAACGGCTCGGTGTTCGTGAAAGAGGGGCTGGGCTGCCTGCTGACGTTTGAACATCTTATAGATACCGGCGAGGAGAGCGGACTTTGTTTCAGACCGATAGTGCCCGTGCTTGAAACGAATATGTACATCATCTGGAAAAAGTATCAGATATTCTCGCCCATTGCAGAGCTGTTTTTGAAAAAGTTAAAGGAAGATTATTCAGCATACTGAAACTTATAAAGCCGTACAAAAAATGTGCGGCTATTATTTTTTAAAATACTGAAATACATAAATTTTCTCTTGACAAACATATGTTCTTTGTGGTATGATAAGTTGTAGAACAAATGTTCTTTTAAGAGGCGATTTAGTATGGAAAATTTGGAAAGAAAAATATTTCACGTTGACATCAACAATTGTTACGCGTCTATCGAGTGCGCGAGGGATCATTCTCTGCGCGGCAAGCCCGTTGCTGTGGCAGGCGACCCCGAGCAGCGACACGGCATAATTCTTGCAAAAAATCAGATAGCGAAAGAGTACGGCGTAAAAACAGGAGAGGCGCTGTGGCAGGCGTTTGAAAAGTGCCGAAAGCTGGTGGTGCTGAAACCGAATTTTCCGCTGTATCTTGAGTATTCGCGAAAGGCGCGCGCAATTTACGAAAGCTATGCCGACAGGGTAGAGCCTTTCGGCATTGACGAATGCTGGATAGATGTCTCTGGCTACCGCGGTAACGCCGCCGACCTCGCCAACGAGATACGCGAGCGCATAAAACGCGAACTTGACATAACGGTGTCCGTCGGCGTGAGCTTTAACAAAATATTTGCAAAACTCGGCTCGGATATGAAAAAGCCCGACGCCGTAACGGTCATCGGGAAAGACGATTTCAAAGAAAAAATATGGAGTCTGCCTGCAACCGATCTGCTTTTCGTTGGCATGGCAACGCAGCAAAAGCTTGAAAAGTACGGCATACACACTATAGGTCAGCTCGCGCAAACGCGAGCCGAGTTTCTGGAGCGCTGGCTCGGCAAAAACGGCATAATGCTGTGGCGGTTCGCCAACGGTCAGGATATATCCCCAGTGAGGTATGCCGGCGAATGTCAGGAAGTGCGCTCGGTGGGCAACTCTACTACAGCGTATCGCGATCTTGAAACCAACGCCGATGTAAAACTGCTGCTGTTCGCGCTCGCCGAAAGCGTTGCCATGCGCCTGCGCCGCGCAGGTCTGAAAGCTATGGGGGTCAGCATTTCTGTGCGAGATAAGTACCTTTTTTCGTTCACGCGGCAGTGCAAAGTGCCTATTGCAACGTCTGATGCGGCGTGCATCGCCAAGACGGCGTATGAGCTGTTTTTGAAAAATTACTCGTTTGAAAACGGGCAGCCGCCGATACGCTCGTTGGGTGTCGCAGGGTTTGACGTCCTGCCCGAAAACGCCTCCTGCCAGTTTGATATGTTTCAGAGCATCGAAAAGCAGCAGCGCCTCGACCGCCTGAACAAAAGTGTTGACGAGCTTCGCGCGCGGTACGGCTACACCTGCATACGCCGCGCCACCGTCATGGCAGACAAGAATTTTTCGGCGTTCGATACAGCCATACAAAATGAGATACACCCTGTTGGGTACACTGCAGGGTGACCCTCTCACGCGTTGCTCTCAAGCTCGCTTATGTCTATCATAAACGCTTCTTTGAGAAACTCGTCAAGCTCCTCTTCGCTCATTTCCTTATCGTTTACGGTCGCGTTCTCAACGTACATACCGTTGTAGTAATAGCCGTCGTAGTCGAGCAGGAACGTTACCGAAATATCGTCGCCGCCCTTTGTCATCTGCGCTGTTACATATCTCTTGCTGCCCGTTTTTTCGTACTCGTATTCAACAGGCTGGGGCAGGTTGCCGCCGCTTCCTGTGGTGCAATACAGGTTCAGAAGCGCATCTACAGAGCGTGTCGGATCTGCCACATAATTTTCCTCCTGCGGCAAGTCAAGTATGTATGAAGTGTAATACTCCTTCACTAGGTCGATATAGTCGTCTTCGCCGTAAGTAAGGGCGGTGGTAAAGCCGTTTGACGCAAGCGCAAAAAACATACACAGCACCGCGACGATGCCGACCGCCGGTGTGCGCCTTAGTATCTTACTGCGCTGAAACATATACACCACCGGAAAAAACACCGCAGGCGTTATGCTTTGCGACTGCCACATACCCATTTTTATAAGCTTTTTGTTGTCCTGTCTGCAAACTATTATCCTCACAACGATTATAAGCACCCACAGCAGTACGCCTAGATATTTGCCGGCCGCATACAGCTCAAAAATTATACCGAAAAACGGCAGCAGAGCCGTGTACCACATAAGCGCATTGTCAGCCTGCGGCAGGTCGGAAAGATTTATAGTGTTGTCGCCGTTGCTGTAATAAGTCTGCTTAAATTCAACCATTTTCTTGCTCCTTTCGCGGTATTCCCCAACCGTCAATGCCGCTTCGTCTCATCGCCCCGAATATCCTGTCTGTAAATCCCCTGTCGGCTTTTTCGCGCTCTTTTATAAACTGCTTCATTTCCTCGCGCTTGGTGTGACCGTCAACGGGGCAGGCAGACTTAACAATAGGCAGGGAGTTTCTGTTTGCCGCCGAACGAATGTCTTTTTCGGGCGCGAACGCCAAAGGGCGTATCACTGTCACATCTTTTCGCGAAAGATAACTTTTCGGCGCAAAGCAGCCTATCCGCCCCTCTATAAAAAGATTCATAAAAAACGTTTCCACCGCATCGTCGTTGTTGTGACCTAAAGCTACCTTGTTGCAGCCGCGCTCTTTTGCGGCATCGTGCAAAGCGCCGCGCCTCATTCGCGCGCACAGAGAGCATGGGTGCTCCTCGTTTCGTATGTCAAAAACTATCTGACCTATGCCGGTTCTTTTAAGTATGTATTCAATGCCCATTTCTTCGCAAAGTTTTTGCACGGGTGTGTAGTCGTTTTGTACGCCGCCGAAGCAGGGGTCTAAAGTCACCGCGACTATGTCGTAATCAATGCCTATAAAGCGTTTCAACAGGTACAGACCCCTGAGCATTACCATGCTGTCTTTGCCGCCCGAAACGCCCACGGCTATTTTGTCGCCGTTTTGTATCAGGTCAAATTCTGTTATCGCACGACGCATATATCCGAGTATTTTCTGCATTTACTTTTCGTCCTCGTCTGAAAGTATCTTCTCAACTATGAAGCGCGGTCGCTGCTTTGCTTCGAGATATATCTTGCCTAAGTATTCGCCGAGTATGCCCATGGCAAGCAGCTGCAAGCCGCCCAGCGCCCATATAGATACCGCAAGGCTCGCCCAGCCTGCCACCGTGTGACCGGTAAAGAATCTTACCAAAAAGTATATAAGCATACCTATGCTCACCAAAAACGCGCATATGCCCGTTACGGTTATAAAACGCAACGGCTTTACGGAAAGAGATGTTATCCCCTCCCACGCCAGCGCGAGCATTTTTTTCAAGGGGTATTTGCTCTCCCCTGCCAGACGTTCTTTGCGCTCATATTCAACAATGTCGCTTTTAAGACCTATCATCGGCACTAAGCCTCGTAGAAATATATTCACCTCGTGAAATTTTGAAAATTCTTCCAAAGCTCTGTCGCTCATAAGGCGGAAATCGGCGTGATTGAATATGACTTTCGCACCCATTTTGTTAAGTATCTTATAATAGCCCTCCGCCGTAAAACGCTTGAAAAAGCTGTCTTTTTCACGGGAAGAGCGCACGCCGTAAACTATGTCGCAGCCCTGCTCATATTTTTCTATCATAAGGTCAATGGCGTTTATGTCGTCCTGAAGATCGGCATCGAGCGATATTACGGCATCAGCCCTGCCCCTCAGCGCCATAAGTCCGCCCAGCAGAGCGTTCTGATGACCGCGGTTGCGTGACATTTTAATGCCGTCAAATATCTTTTCCGCAGCGTGAAGCTTCTCTATTATCTCCCATGTGCTGTCGCGTGAGCCGTCGTCTATAAAAACTATCCTGCTGTCTGAGGATATTTTGCCGCCGTCCATAAGTGTGCGGTATTTACGCAGAAGTTTTTCGGCGCTGTCGGGCAGAACTTCCTGTTCGTTATAGCAGGGGATCGCCAAATACAGTTTCAGCATCATGTCACTTCCTTTCAAAAAGATATACCACATTTATATTATCACAAAACTTATGCAAAGTCAACAATAAATACGCCGCAGGCAATTACCCACGGCGTAGCGAATAATTATGTTACTGACCCAGACCGAAACTTATCTGAAGCGCGCTGTTTATCTTGGTCATAGATGCGCTGTCAAGCTCGCCCATGCGTTCTTTCAGGCGGCGTTTGTCAATGGTCCTTATCTGCTCCAGAAGTACTACAGAATCCTTTGCAAGACCGCAGCTGCCCGAGTTTACTTCAATGTGTGTGGGCAGCTTTGATTTGTCGCGCTGGCTGGTTATGGCAGCCGCTATAACTGTTGGGCTGTGTCTGTTGCCTATATCGTTCTGCACTATAAGTACGGGTCTTACGCCTCCCTGCTCCGAACCTACCACGGGACTAAGATCCGCATAGTATATCTCGCCGCGGTGTACCGGTACTGACATTTGTTTTCACTCCTTTGTATTTGCATATCAGGCAGTTGCCTGTGTTTCAGACTGTTTGCCTGTTGTAGATATTATTGCCGTTATGCATAGGTTTAATCATTCGCTCAATAAAATGTAATATGTAAATAAATGGCTCTTACCTGCACGTTGTATTATATGCTGCTGAAAAGAAAAATGTCATATTATGGTTTTGAGCGCGCCGCATTTGTGTAAAATGCAATAAATATCGGCTGATTTTGTTGCTAAACGCCTAAAATCTCCGCCGCCGTTTGACAAAAAATCTATAGTATGATACAATTATTGTATAGACTTTGCCGAAAAGGAGGTTCCTTAAGTGGTTTGTAAAAAGTGTAAAGAAGTACTGCCGGACGATGCCGAAGTTTGTACCTGCTGCGGAGCAAAGATAAAACGTAAAAAACCTAAAGAAAAGAAAGACCGTTCCGCTTTTGATGATGACAGACAGAGGGCGAAAAGTTCGCTGTCGTCTAAGATAAAGATCATTGTTACAGTGGCGCTGGCCGCGGTGGCTGTAGCGATAGTTATAGCGCTTGTGGTTTCGCTCGTCTCGGACGACGGCAAAAAAACTGCCGAGGTGCTTTCGGAGTACATAGGTCAAAGTATGCTGGACGCCAGAAACGACAGCGATATAAAGGTGTTCGACGAATCTAAGTTCAGCGCGGTGAACAACGCAATGAAGTTCAACTACCTCATTGAGGACGATGACAGCGTGAAGGTTGACGGCATAAAGTTCCCCAAGTGGGTGGTGACCGTTTGCCTTAACGACAGCGACGAAATAGTTACCGTAACGTATACAGATTTTACCACCTGCAAGAAAAATCACAAGGGTCAGAAAGCGGATAAAGTCATAAATCTTGACAACGTTATGAAAAACGAAAAGTACAAAAACGTTGAAAAGGAAATCGACCTTGACGTTTACAGCATTAAATACGAGAACGCTTTTATCACATATACATATAAATATTATTATGAAGACGAGGCAGGCAACGAGCAGGCAGTGCGCCTTACTGTAACCTACAATGTGAATATGGAGTATCAGTATTACAGCTCGGCGCTTGTTTACCCCGATGATATTTGATATTTAACAAGCGATGTTTGTACAAAATGTGCTTTTCTTTGCGGAAAGCACATTTTTTGTCGTTTCAGCTGCATCAATGATTACAAAAAGGCTACAAATGATTGCTGAAAGTTTAAAAATATGAATATGCTGTTGACAAAGAGCAAAGATACTGTTATCATATAATAAGTACATTATGCGCTGAATGTGTTATAATGTATTAAAATATTATAAATATATTGTAAGAGAGGGGGAGAACTATGAACGCAAAAGAGCTTGGACTTTGCCTTGGCTGTATGAACGAGCTTAACGCCGACGGCACTTGCGACAATTGCAGCTATGGCAGCGATGTTCCGCGTATACAGCCGTACTTAGCGCCGGATACTACGCTTGACAACAGGTATCTTGTCGGCAGACTGCTTACCTACAACGGCGAGGGAGCATCTTATATAAGCTATGATAACATCACGCACGAAAAGGTCGTTATAAGGGAATATTTTCCTGATACGTTCTGCTCGCGCAGCCGCAATTCTGACAGCGTTACCGTAAATCCCGACTGTCTTGCAAAGTATAAAACGTATATGTCGGAATTTGCCGAGGTGAACAAAACTCTTTCGAGGCTCAGAAATCTCCAGAATATACAGCCGACTATAGATATGTTCTCTCAGAACAATACCACTTATGCGGTTTATCCTTACGTTGAGGGGCTTTCGCTCAAGAAGTTTTTGCAGTCAAATTCGGGCAGGCTCTCGTGGGAGCACGTGAAGAAGATGTTCCCGCCGGTGTTCACAACGCTTAGTCTTGCACACAACGCAGGAGTTATACACCGCGGCATTTCGCCCGAAAACATAATAGTTACTGTAAAGGGTGAGCTTAAAATTTGCGGCTTTTGCATAAGCGCGATACGGACTTCAAATTCGGAGCTTACGCCCGAGCTTTATTCGGGTTATGCAGCGCCCGAGCAATACAGTTCGCTTGAATGGCAGGGCGCTTGGACGGACGTTTATGCTATTTCTGCGGTGCTTTACAGGATACTAACAGGCTGCGTGCCTACCGAAGCTTACAGAAGAATAGGCAATGACGACCTTATAGAGCCTATAAAGATAAATCCCGATATACCGCCCGAGATCTCGCGGATAATAATGCGCGGAATGGCGGTAAGGAGCGAGGACAGGATACAGAGCATTACAGAACTTGTAACAAAGCTTTTCGATCAGCCGCAGTATATAGAGCATGAAAAGGGCGCTACGCAGACAATACCCGTGCAAAGACCCGAGACGCAGAGTACGGCTGAGAGCGGCGGCGAGAACGAAAAGGCAAAGACAGTGGCAGTTGTGGTACTTGCTGCATCGCTTGTGGTGCTGGCTATAATACTTTTGGTAATTATGTTGAGCAGCGGAGACGACGGAGAAAGCTCATCGCGCCCCGTTACAAGAGACCCAGCATCATATACGCCGATAGTAACACAAGCGCCTAATGGCGATGTTACCACCACGCCGACGAATAATTCCGATGTTGCGCTGATGACTACCGTAACACAGCAAAGCCTTGGCGAAGGCTCAATAGTTCCTGCGCTTGTGGGTATGAAGTATGATTCGGTAAAGGACAATCTGATGAAGACGTTTACCGTTGTGGTGCTCGATGATTATGACAATCTGACGTACCCGAAGGGATATATCACCTATCAAAGTATAGAGCAGGGCGTGGAGTTTGACCCTGCAAATATGCCGCAGCTTGAAATTTCTATATCCAGAGGGCCTTCAGAGATAGAAGTGCCTAAGTTTGACGGCATGAACAAAGATGCATATGTTGAGATACTGACACAGGCAGGCATAACATATGAGCTGAAAACGCAGTATTCAAACAAATTTGCAAGGGACATGGTTTCGCGCACGAGCATAACGCCCGGCGACAAGATAAACGTCAAGAACAAAGAAGTGCTGACGGTGTTCATATCGTCGGGACCCGATCCGGCAACGACGACCACGACCGAGGAGACTACAACTCCGGCGACTACCGAGGCACAGCAGCCCGAGGAGACCACGGCGGAGCAAACGCAGCCCGTCGGCGACAGACCGCTTGACCCCGGGGAAATGGACGCGTAATAGTTTAATTAGAGCCGTACATGGCGTGCGGCTCTTAAATTTTGTTAAAATACGGCAATTGAAGAAAAAATAATGACAGCAAAATGTATAAAACGTTCAAAATCTCTTGACAAGCGGCGGTCGGTTGTGATATCATAAATATAGATATTGGCGCAGTGAGCGCTTGAAAAAATAAATATCATCAAGGAGGTGGATGGTCTGCGCTTTAAGTTTGCGCAGACTGCAACACTATGGCAAAGGCAATAGGGGTTCTTACCAGCGGCGGCGATGCGCCGGGTATGAATGCCGCGGTTCGTGCGGTAACAAGATTTGCTCTTAACAAAGGTATAAAGGTATACGGTATACGCAGAGGCTATAACGGTCTTATCAACGGCGATATATTTGAAATGGGCGCAAGAGACGTTTCAGGTATAATACAGCGCGGCGGTACTATCCTTCGCACCGCAAGATGTCCCGAGTTCAGAACGGAGGAAGGCATAGCAAAAGGCGCTGAACAGTGCAATAAGCTGGGAATGGACGGCATTGTCGTTATAGGCGGCGACGGTTCGTTCAGAGGCGCTGCCGACCTTTCCAGGCACGGCATTAAGTGTATAGGCATACCGGGTACCATTGACAACGACATAGCCTGCACAGAGTACACAATAGGCTATGATACGGCTATGAATACCGCTATGGAAATGATAGACAAGCTGAGAGATACTGCTGCTTCTCATGACAGATGTTCGGTAGTTGAAGTTATGGGAAGAAGAGCTGGTTATATAGCTCTTAACGTTGGTATCGCGGTAGGCGCTGAGGCTTGCTTGGTTCTTGAAGAAAATTATGACCTTGACGAGATAGCTAAGAGTATGCTTGCTACCAGAGAGCACGGCAAAACGCACTTCATTATAGTTGTTGCAGAGGGCATAGGCAGCTCGGACGTAATCGCAAGAGAGATACAGGAAAAGACACAGATAGAGTCGAGAGTTACTATACTCGGTCACATTCAGAGGGGCGGTTCGCCTACACTGAGAGACAGAGTAATAGCTACCGAAATGGGTTATTATGCCGTTGAACTGCTTGCCGATGACAAGACCAACAGGATAGTGGGTCTGAAAGACGGCAAGATATATGACGTTGACATTCAGGAAGC
>CANRDG010000028.1 GCA_947629275.1 uncultured Clostridia bacterium
ATACTATATATATTATGTATGGTGTGCGGCAAAGATATGCGATGAAGCGGGAGGTGGCCGACCAAAGAGTCGGGGAATTTCCGCAGAGTATGTCCGATTTTAAACCGGGCGGCCGATATTTACACATCAAGGCTTTTGCGTTTCTTGCGATGGCGGCATTGCCGCTTTTACGCTAAAGCACGGGCTTTATGTGTGCGCTGTGTAAGCCCCGAAAACAATTCACGGTTTTCGGATATTTTTTCGGCTTACAAGCGAAACACATGGAGTAGTGTAAAAGATCTGACGGGCTTTAAGGCTCGCAAAACAAGGTCTTGCCCCCCAACAAATTTTCAAAGTTTTCAAGGAGGCGAATTAAAATGGCAGTCAATGAAAAGATCAGGATAAGGATCAAAGGTTACGAACACGCTGTTGTTGATGCGGCGGCAGGAAAGATAGTTGACGCTGTAAAGCGCTCGGGCGCTAAGGTAAGCGGCCCTATACCTCTGCCGACAGACAAAGAGATCGTGACCATACTCCGCGCTGTTCACATGTTCAAGGACAGCAGAGAGCAGTTCGAGCTGAGAACGCACAAGAGACTTATTGACGTACTCAGACCGACAAACGACACAATGACAGCTCTTCAGGGGCTGGAACTTCCTGCGGGCGTTGAGATCGTAATGGAGATCAAGTAATCTCCTAAAGAGATCGCAAAGGTGATCTCTCAACGGTTTTACGGCAGGTCATGTCGGAAAATTCCGACCAATAACCTATTTTAGGAGGAAAAGAAAATGCAAAAAGGGATAATCGGCAAAAAGATCGGTATGACACAGATCTTTGACGAGGCGGGAAAATTCATTCCCGTAACAGTTATCGAGGCTGGACCTTGTGTAGTGGTACAGAAGAAGACAGCCGAAAATGACGGATACGATGCCGTACAGCTCGGTTTCGGCGAGATCCGTTCAAAGAACGTGACAAAGCCTTTGCAGGGTCACTTCAAGAAGGCTGACGTTGCGATGAAGAGAACTCTGAGAGAGTTCAAACTTGACGACACGACTTCGCTGAATGTCGGCGACATTATAAAGGCTGACACATTCGCGGAGGGCGACATAGTTGACGTAAGCGGCACGAGCAAAGGTAAAGGCTTTGCAGGCACTATAAAGCGTCACAACAACCACAGACTGAAAGAAACACACGGTTCGGGCCCTGTTGTAAGACAGGCAGGCTCTATGGGCGCTTGCTCCTCGCCTTCGAGAATTTACAAGGGCAAGGGTATGCCGGGTCACATGGGCGCCGAAAAGGTGACTGTTCAGAATCTGACGGTAGTCAAGGTAGACGCTGAAAACAATCTTATCGCGATAAAAGGCGCGGTACCCGGTCCTAACGGCTCGGTAGTTACCATTGCCGACTGCGTTAAGAAGGCTTAGTGGAAGGAGGAGTTACGATGCCAAACGTTTCAGTTTACGATATGAGCGGCAAGAAGGTCGCTGATACTGAGCTTAGCGAGGCGGTTTTCGGTATTACTCCGAACGTTCCGGCTATGCACGCTATGGTAGTTAATTACCTTGCCAACCAGAGGCAGGGAACACAGTCCACTTTGACACGCACGGAAGTTTCGGGCGGCGGCAAGAAGCCGTGGAGACAGAAGGGCACGGGTCGCGCAAGACAGGGTTCTACAAGGGCTCCACAGTGGACACACGGAGGCGTTGCTCTCGGACCTAAGCCGAGAAGCTACAGATACGCTCTCAACAAGAAGCTTAGAAGACTTGCTATGAAGTCTGCGCTCTCCACAAAGGTGATAGACGACAACATTGTTGTTTTGGACGAGCTGAAGCTTGATGAGTTCAAGACAAAGACGGTTGTTAATATGCTCGGCGCACTCGGCGTTGAAGGCAAGGCTCTGATAGTTATGCCGGAGGCTGATGCAAAGGTTATAAAGAGCGCAAACAACATTCCCGGCGTAAAGACCACGCTGGTAAACACTTTGAACGTTTACGACATTCTTAACTACGATAAGTTCATCGTTGTTAAGGACGCCGTTGCGAAGATCGAGGAGGTATACGCGTAATGGCTAAGACAGCTCAGAGCATTGTTATAAGACCTATAATCACTGAGGCTTCGATAGACAACCTGCAAATGCGCAAGTACACCTTCGAGGTCGCAAAGGACGCCAACAAGTCTGAGATAGCTAAAGCTGTTGAAGAACTTTTCGGTGTTAAGGTAGAAAAGGTCAACACACTTAATGTAAACGGCAAAAAGAGAAGAATGGGCAGATACGAGGGCAAGACCCCTGACTGGAAAAAGGCTATAGTTACTCTTAAAGAGGGCGAAAAGTCTATTGAGTTCTTCGACAACCTTGTATAAGGTAATAGCCGCGTAAATATCCGCCAAAGAGCGGATACCCCGATAGTTTTTAGTCGGGCGTATGTATGGGAACGACTCCGCGGGCTGCGAAGCGACGTTCTCGCAAAACTTCAGAAGGAGTGAAATAACACATGGCTATAAAAAGCTACAAGCCTACGACAGCCGGCAGAAGAGGTATGACAGTTACCGATTACAGCTGCCTGTCCAAGGTAAAGCCGGAGAAAAGCCTGCTGGAGCCTCTTAAGAAGACTTCGGGCAGAAACAGCTACGGCAGGATAACCGTTCGTCATCACGGCGGCGGAAACAGAAGGAAGTACCGCGTTATCGACTTCAAGAGAAACAAGACCGGTATGAACGCTACAGTTCAGACCATTGAATACGATCCTAACAGATCGGCATTTATCGCTCTTGTACAGTACGAGGACGGAGAGAAGAGATACATCATCGCACCGAACGGTCTTGCCGTTGGCGATGTTGTAAGGTCGGGCGCTGACGCTGACATAAAGCCGGGCAACGCTCTGGCACTTGCCAACATTCCCGTTGGTACTTTCATTCACAACATCGAGCTTTATCCCGGCAAAGGCGCACAGCTTGTAAGAAGCGCCGGAAATATGGCTCAACTCATGGGCAAGGAGGATAATTACGCACTGGTAAGACTTCCTTCGGGCGAAATGAGAAAGATCGCTGTAAACTGCATGGCGTCTATCGGTCAGGTGGGCAACATCGACCACGAGAACGTGAACGTCGGCAAGGCAGGAAAGACCCGTCACATGGGCATAAGACCTACCGTAAGAGGTTCGGTAATGAACCCGAACGACCACCCTCACGGTGGTGGTGAAGGTAAGTCGCCTGTCGGTCGTCCGTCACCTGTTACTCCGTGGGGCAAGCCGACCATGGGCTACAAGACCCGTGCAAAGCACAACCGCTCCGATAAATTTATCGTAAAGCGCCGCAACGGTAAGTAATCTGAAAGGAGGCAGTTGTAATGAGTAGAAGTGTTAAAAAAGGGCCTTACGTTCAGGAAGTCCTTTTGAAAAGAGTTAAAGCTATGAACGACGCCGGAGAGAAGAAGGTACTGAAAACATGGAGCCGCGCTTCGACGATATTCCCTGACTTCGTTGGTCACACGTTCGCTGTTCACAACGGTCAGAAGCATATACCCGTTTACGTTACCGAGGATATGATCGGTCATAAGCTTGGTGAGTTTGCGCCGACAAGGACTTTCAAAGGTCATGCAGGCTCTAAAGTATCTAACAACGGTAAATAGCGGAAAGGAGGAGTTCTGATGGAAGCAAAGGCAATTTTGAAAAATGCCCGGATCGCTCCCCGCAAGGTCAAGATAGTTCTTGATCTTATAAGAGGAAAAGATCTGGAAATGGCATTGGCAATAGTTAATCACACACCAAAGGCTGCAAGCGAATATCTGGTAAAGCTTCTGAAGTCCGCCGCCGCTAACGCGGAAAACAATCACAACATGGACAAGAACAGACTCTATGTTGCGGAATGTTATGTAAGCCCCGGTATTACCATGAAGAGATTTATCGCAAGAGCAAGAGGCAGCGCAAACAGGATCCTTAAGAGAACTTCGCACATAACGGTAGTTCTTAAAGAGAAGGATTAAGCTAGAAGGAGGTAAACTGAATGGGACAGAAAGTTAATCCGCACGGTCTGCGTGTCGGTATAATCAAGGATTGGGACTCCCGCTGGTTTGCAAATAAAGCTGCTTTTGGCGATACTTTGGTTGAGGACTACAAGATCCGTAAGTTCATTATGAACGCTCTCAACACAAGATCTAAAAATCCTGAAAGCAAGACGGTCTATGCAGGTGTTCCCACTATCGAGATAGAACGTATGGCTGACAACGAAAAGGAAAATGGAAAGATAAGGATCCATATCCACTGCGCCAAGCCCGGTATAGTTATCGGCAGAGGCGGCGCGGAAGTTGAAAAGCTCCGTCTTTCACTCGAAAAAATGACCGGCAAGTCGGTCAACATCAATATAGTAGAGGTAGCTCAACCTGATCTCAGCGCACAGCTGGTGGCTGAAAAGATAGCTCAGGATCTGGAGGACAGAATTTCCTACAGACGTGCCATGAAGCAGGCTATAAGCCGTTCTATGAAGCTCGGCGCTAAGGGTATCAAGACAAGATGCTCGGGTCGTTTGGGCGGCGCTGAAATAGCGAGAGCAGAAAGCTACCACGAAGGCACTATACCTCTTCAGACGATAAGAGCCGACATCGATTACGGCTTTGCTGAAGCAGCCACGACCTATGGTCGCATTGGCGTTAAGGTATGGATATACAGAGGCGAAGTTCTCAAGGGAGAGGTTGCTCCTTCACAGAGCAAAGCCCCCGCAGAGAAGTCTGACAAGAAGCGCTACGGTGACAAGAAGCCGAGAGGAAAGGCTCCTTTCAACGGCAGAAAGCGCGAGGAAAAACGTGAAGGAGGTAACAAGTAATGCTGCTTCCAAAGAGAGTTAAGTACAGAAGGGTTCACAGAGGTCGTATGACCGGTGTGGCTACAAGAGGAAACAAGGTATCGGACGGCGAGTTCGGTTTACAGGCTCTTGAGCCGGCATGGATAACCTCGAACCAGATAGAGGCTGCGCGTATCGCGATGACAAGATACATCAAGAGAGGCGGTCAGGTCTGGATAAAGGTATTCCCCGACAAGCCCGTTACCAAAAAGCCTCTCGGCACCCGAATGGGTTCAGGTAAAGGCGCTCCCGAATACTGGGTAGCGGTAGTTAAGCCCGGACGCGTAATGTTCGAGATCGCCGGAGTAAGCGAAGAAGCTGCGAGAGAAGCAATACGTCTTGCGATGCACAAGCTTCCTATCAAGTGTAAATTCGTTAAAAGAGAGTCCGAAGAAATGGGTGGTGAGCAATAATGAAGTCAAGCGAGATAAAGGAACTGAGAGATCTTTCCGAGGCAGAACTCAACGAGAAGCTCGATGGTCTGAACAAGGAATTGTTCAATCTTCGTTTTCAGCACGCTGTGAATCAGCTTGACAACCCCCTCAGACTGAAGGCGGTCAAGAAGGATATTGCTCGTGTTAAGACGATCATTCGTGAGAAAGAACTTGCTGAGTGAGGAAAGGAGGATATACCATGAGCGAGAGAAATCTTAGAAAAACAAGAGTGGGCAAGGTAGTTTCAAACAAGATGGATAAGACCATTGTTGTGGCTATCGCTGATAACGTTCAGCACCCCCTCTATAAGAAGATCATAAAAAGAACTGTAAAGCTCAAGGCACATGACGAAAACAACGTCTGCAACATTGGCGACACTGTTGAAGTTATGGAAACACGTCCTCTGTCTAAGGATAAGAGATGGCGTCTGGTCAGAGTTGTTGAACAGGCTAAGTAATTTGTACGCTAACATTTAACGAAAGTTTGAAAGGAGGAACGTACTGTGATACAGATGCAGACATACCTCAAAGTAGCCGACAACACGGGCGCTAAGGAGCTTATGTGCATTAGGGTACTGGGCGGTACACGCAGAAAGTATGCAAACATCGGTGACGTTATCGTGGCGTCGGTCAAGAAGGCTGCGCCGGGCGGTACCGTTAAAAAAGGCGATGTTGTCAAAGCAGTAATTGTTCGTTCAGCCAAAGGTCTTCGTCGTGATGACGGAACTTACATTCGTTTCGACGAGAACGCGGCTGTTATAATCAAGGAAGATAAAAACCCGAGAGGAACACGTATTTTCGGACCGGTAGCGAGAGAGCTTAGAGACAAGGACTACATGAAGATCCTTTCACTGGCTCCGGAAGTTCTTTGATGGGAGGTGTCGTAGAGTATGAACAATATGAACAAAATTCACGTTAAAACAGGCGACACCGTTATAATCCTGTCCGGCAAGGACAAGGGCAAGACAGGCAAGGTGCTTCAGGTATCTCCCAAGGAACAGAAAGTTATCGTTGAGGGAAGAAACATTGCAACTAAGCACGTTAAACCTAGAAGCGCTCAGGAGCAGGGCGGCATAGTTCAGGCTGAAAAGGCTATATACGCCTGCAAGGTACAGGCTATATGCCCCAAGTGCGGCAAGCCGACCAGAATAGGTCACAACATTCTTAAAGACGGCACGAAAGTAAGAGTCTGCAAGAATAAAGGCTGCGGCGAAGAATTTTAACAGGAGGAGAGAAAAGTAATGTCTACACTTAAAGAATACTACGACAGCACGGTATCTCCTGCTCTTGTTAAAAAGTTCGGATACAAGAACGTAATGCAGATACCGAAGCTGAACAAGGTCGTTATCAACGTCGGCTGCGGCGCTGACAAGGACAACACTAAGGTCATTGAGGCTATTATGAACGATCTTTCGGCTATCACAGGTCAGAGACCGGTTGTGTGCAGATCGAAAAAGTCGGTTGCAAACTTCAAGCTGAGAGACGGTCAGATAATAGGCGTAAAGGTGACGCTCAGAGGCGAAAGAATGTATGAGTTCGTTGACAGGCTCTTTAATGTTGCGTTCCCGCGTGTTCGTGACTTCAGAGGCATAAACGCTAATTCTTTCGACGGAAGAGGAAATTATTCGACCGGTATAAAGGAACAGCTGATATTCCCCGAGATCGAATATGACAAGATCGACAAGGTACGCGGTATGGATATAAACTTTATCACTACGGCTGAGACCGACGAGGAAGCAAAGGAGCTGCTTTCGCTTATGGGCGCTCCGTTTGCCAAGTAAGAAAGAGGAGGAAAAAGAACATGGCTAAGAAGTCTATGATAAACAAACAGCAGGCTGCGCCTAAGTTTTCTACTCGTGCTTACAACAGATGCAAGATCTGTGGTAGACCCCACGCTTATCTGAGAAAGTTCGGCATATGCCGTATCTGCTTCAGAGAGCTTGCTCATCAGGGCAAGATCCCCGGAGTTAAGAAAGCCAGCTGGTAAAGAGTTTTTAAAGGAGGTTAACAGCATATGCAGATAACTGATACTATAGCGGATCTGCTCACTAGGATCCGCAACGCCAGTACAGCAAAGCATCCGACAGTTGACGTTCCTGCTTCCAACATAAAGAAGTCTATTACTCAGATCCTTGTTGACGAAGGCTATGTTAAAGGATTTCAGGTAATTGACGACGGAAAACAGGGCATCATCAGGATAACGCTCAAGTACGACGAAAACAAGACACCTGTTATTACAGGATTGAGAAGAATTTCAAAGCCCGGACTTAGAATGTATACAAGCTGTGAGAATATGCCGAAGGTCATGAAGGGACTGGGTATTGCCATAGTTTCTACTTCTAAGGGCATAGTTACCGACAAGAAGGCAAGAGAGCTGAATGTCGGCGGAGAAATTCTCGCATTTGTCTGGTAAGGAGGAATCGATATATGTCAAGAATCGGACTTAAACCGATAACCGTTCCTGCCGGAGTAAGCGTTGATATTGCCGAGGGCAACGTTGTTACGGTAAAAGGACCTAAGGGTACGCTGACCAAAACGTTCAAGCCCGACATGATAATCAAGCACGAGGGCAGCGAGATAACCGTTGCACGCCCGTCTGAGGACAGAGTTCACAAGTCTTTGCACGGTCTGACAAGAACGCTTATCAACAATATGGTAGTCGGCGTGACCGACGGCTTTACCAAGACTCTCGTTATAGAGGGCGTTGGTTACAGAGCCGCAAAGCAGGGCAAAAACCTTGTTCTGAACATCGGCTTTTCACATCAGGTGATCTTTTCCGACACCGACGACATAAAGCTGGAAGTTCCCGATGAAAAGAGAATTATCGTTTCGGGAATCGACAAGCAGAAGGTCGGACAGTTCGCCTGCGAGATAAGGGAGAAAAGACCTCCCGAGCCTTACAAGGGAAAAGGTATCCGCTATGAGGGCGAGCATATCATCCGCAAGGAAGGCAAGGCCGGCAAGGGCGCTAAGAAGTAAGTAAGGAGTGTAATGATATATGGTGAAAAAAATCGACAGAGCATCTGCCAGAGCTAAAAGACACACCAGAGTTCGTGCTAAGATATCAGGTACAGCTCAGTGTCCGCGCCTTAACGTATTCCGCTCCGCTAAAAATATTTACGCACAGCTCATTGACGACGAAAAGGGCGTTACCCTCGCGAGCGCTTCGAGCCTGAAACTCGAAAACGGCGGCAACAAAGAGGGCGCAAGAGAAGTCGGCAAGCTGATAGCTAAGAACGCGGCGGCGGCAGGCATAACCGAATGTGTTTTCGACAGAGGCGGTTACCTGTATCACGGACGTGTTATGGAATTAGCAGAGGGAGCCCGTGAGGGCGGTCTCAATTTCTGATAAGGAGGGTTACTTTTGGCTTTAATAGACGCTTCAAACATGGAACTTGAAGAAAAGGTAGTTGCTATAAACAGAGTATCCAAGACCGTTAAGGGCGGACGTATCATGAAATTCTCCGCACTGGTAGTCGTTGGCGACGGAAACGGTATTGTTGGCTTCGGCACAGGTAAATCGAGCGAAGTTCCCGATGCTATACGCAAGGGCATTGAGGACGCTAAGAAGAACCTCATCAGGGTATCTCTCAAGGGTACGACTATCCCTCACGAGATCGTAGGCGCTTACGGCGCAGGAAGAGTTCTTATGAAACCCGCTGCACCCGGTACGGGAGTTATCGCAGGCGGCCCTGTTCGTTCGGTTGTTGAAATGGCAGGAATCAAGGACATAAGAACAAAATCGCTGCGCTCTAACAACCCGTTCAACGTTGTAAGAGCCACGATAAACGGTCTGGCTTCGGTAAGGTCGGCTGACGAGGTCGCCGCCAAGAGAGGCAAGACCGCAAAGGAAATCTTAGGCTAAGGAGGAAGTTTGCAATGGCAGACCTTAAAATCACTCTGGTAAAGAGCCTTAACGGCAGAGTTAAGGTGCAGGTCGCGACCGCCGCTTCTCTCGGTCTGAGAAAGATAGGCGATTCGACTGTGCAGCCGGATAACGCACAGACTCAGGGCAAGATCAAGAAGATCTCCCACCTTATTAAAGTAACCGAAGCATAATCGCAAGGAGGTGCTGAATAATGAAATTGCACGAATTATCACCTGCCAAGGGCTCGACTAAGGAAGTTAAGCGCATAGGCAGAGGTCACGGTTCGGGACAGGGCAAGACCGCAGGCAAGGGTCACAAGGGTCAGAATGCCAGAAGCGGCGGTGGTGTAAGACCGGGCTTTGAGGGCGGACAGACTTCGCTTGCAAGAAGAACTCCTAAGCGTGGCTTCAACAACATTTTTGCAACAAATTATGCGACCGTAAACGTTGCATCGCTTGATATGTTCAAGGACGGCACGGTCGTTGATACCGAGCTTCTTAAAGCATCGGGACTTATCAAAAAAGAGCTCGACGGAGTAAAGATACTCGGAAACGGCGAGCTTACCAAAAACCTTACGGTAAAGGCTGCTGCTTTTTCTGCGGCGGCAAAGGAAAAGATCGAGAAAGCAGGCGGGAAGGCTGAGGTGATATAAGTTGTTTAAGACTCTTCGTAATGCATGGAGTATTCCTGACTTAAGAAGAAAGCTTCTTTACACACTTCTTATCATCGTCATCTACCGCATAGGCGGCGCGATACCTGTACCGTACATCAACAGAGAGGCGCTTCAGGTTTGGGCTGACACGGCTACCTCTTCGGGTAACTTCTTCAGCTATCTGAACGTTCTTTCGGGCGGTACTTTCTCGCAAGCCACCATACTGGCGCTTTCAATAGGACCGTTCATCAACGCACAGATAATCATTCAGCTGCTGACATACGCTCTGCCGCCGCTAGAAAGAATGGCGAAAGAGGGCATGGAGGGCAGAAAGAGGCTCAACAAGATAACCAAGTACACAGCGCTGTTTATTGCGGTGTTCCAGTCGTGGGCTTACTATCTGACTCTTAAAAAGCAGCACGTTCTGGTGTATGCACCCAACACGGGATATGAGAATTTCTCGAAGTCGAAGATGTTCTCGGAGATAATTATCATAGCTTGCTTTACTGCCGGTGCATCACTGATAATCTGGCTGGGCGACAGGATAAACGAAAAGGGCATAGGAAACGGTATTTCCATGATACTCTTTGCAGGTATAGTTGCAAGAGGCCCTCAGGCAGTTGTAGGTCTTGTATCCTATATGCGGACGGGAGAGGTAAGATACCTTATCATGGTACCGCTGATACTCGTATTCTTTATCGCTATGATAGCGTTCATAGTATTTATGAACAACGCCGAGAGACGTATACACATTCAGTACGCGAAACGCGTTGTGGGAAACAAGATGTACGGCGGTCAGAGTTCGTATATACCGGTAAAAATATGTATGTCGGGCGTTTTGCCGATAATCTTCGCTATGGCGTTCATGTCGATACCGCAGACGCTGGAGCTGTTTATTGCAGACCCGGGTCCCGGACAGACGGGCATAAAGTGGTTCTACCACGGACTTTTGCACGTATTCAACATGAATCACCCCGTTTATGCGATACTGTATTTCCTGCTGATAATAGGTTTCAACTATTTCTATGTTGCGATGCAGTACAACCCCGTTGAGATAGCGAACAATCTTCGTCAGAGCAACGGCGCGATACAGGGTATCAGACCGGGCAAGCCTACTTCCGATTTCCTGCAAAGGGTAATTTCAAAGATAACGCTCGTGGGAGCATTCTTCCTCGGACTTATCGCTATAATACCTATATTCTTCGCAAGGATAACGGGTATGCAGCTTGCTATAGGCGGTACTTCGATACTCATAGTTGTAAGCGTTGCGCTTGAGACCGTAAGAACTATGGAATCCCAGATGATGATGCGTCACCACAAGGGCTTCCTTGAATAACAAAGACAAACAAGTCAGTGAAAGGTACGGTGAAAAAAATGAATGTGATCCTTTTAGGCGCTCCCGGAGCAGGCAAGGGTACTCAGGCTGAGGTTATCAGCGCAAGACTGGGCATACCTACCATATCTACGGGCAATATGCTGAGAGCGGCTGTCAAAGAGGGCACCGAATATGGTCTGAAAGCCAAGGCGGCTATGGACAGCGGCGCGCTCGTTTCAGATGATATCGTTATAGGTATACTGAAAGACAGGATAGCTCAGGACGACTGCAAGAAGGGCTTTATTCTTGACGGCTTCCCGAGGACTGTTCCTCAGGCGGAGGCGCTTGACGCTATGGGCGTTAAGATCGACAAGGTAATAGAGCTGGCGGTCGATGAAGAACTCATAAAGAAAAGACTTACCGGCAGACGCGTTTGCCTGAAATGCGGCGCTACCTACCACGTTACAAACAAAGCTCCTAAGGTAGAGGGCGTTTGCGATGTTTGCGGCGAACCGCTTGCTATACGCAAGGACGATGAACCTGCAACAGTTATTGACAGGCTGAAGACTTATCACGAAAAGACCGCTCCCCTGAAGGACTACTACGAGGCGCAGGGCAAGCTTGCTACCGTAGAGGGTACTAACGACATCGAGGGCACGGCTGACATGATGATAAAGTCTTTAGAGGACTGATATGATAATCATCAAGACAAGCTCTGAGATAGCAAAGCTCAGAAAAGCAAACAAGCTGACTCACGACGCGCTTGACGCAGCGGAGGAGGCTATAAAAGTCGGCATGACGACAAAAGAGCTGGACGAAGTTATCAGAAAGTTCTTTGCCGCACACGGTGTTAAGTCGGGATTTTTAGGCTACGGGGGATTCCCTGCGAGCGCGTGTATCTCGGTAAACGAGGAAGTTATACACGGCATACCCGGCGACAGAGTGATACAGGACGGCGATATAGTTTCGGTGGATACCGGGGCATACTACGAGGGCTATTATGGCGACTCGGCGAGGACTATCGCTGTGGGAAACGTTTCTGAGGACAAACTTGCGCTGATGAAGTCTACAAAAGAGAGTCTGGAGATAGCGCTCTCTATGGTGAAGGCAGGCGTAAGGCTGGGCGACATAGGTCATGCTATACAAAAACACAACGAGGACAGAGGATATTCCGTCGTAAGAGAATTTGTGGGACACGGGGTAGGCAAGGATATGCACGAAGAACCTGAAGTTCCAAACTACGGAAAACCCGGTCACGGGGTAAGGCTGGCGGCAGGAATGGTCATAGCCATCGAGCCGATGATAGCCATGGGAAAGCCCGATATAAAGGTGCTTTCAAACCAGTGGACGGTGGTAACGAAAGATCGTTCTCCGGCGGCACATTTTGAACATTCTGTGGCTGTGACGACGGACGGCTGCGTTGTTCTTTCGGCGGAGTGAAAAGTATGAACTGTCCACAAGATGAAAGATTCACCCTTGGCACGGTAGTAAAAGCAAAAGCCGGCAGAGATGCGGGCAGGCTGTTCGTGATACTAAGCGTTGACGGCAAAGAAGCCATGATAGCTGACGGCAAGACAAGAAAACTTGACAAGCCTAAGCGGAAAAACATCAGGCATTTGAGAGCGACGAACACGGTATTGCAGACAGAAAACCTTACCGACAAGAGCCTGCGGAAGAAGCTTAACGCCGCGCAGGAGGAAAACACGACTAACCGCCTTTGATCGAAAGGGGATCGAAGTATGTCAAAAGAAGACGTTATCGAACTGGAGGGCACTGTTCTTGAAGCCCTTCCGAACGCAATGTTCAAGGTAGAGCTGGCAAACGGTCACCAAATATTGGCGCACGTTTCGGGCAAGCTCAGAATGAACTACATTCGCATCGTTCCCGGTGACAAGGTAAAGGTTGAAATGTCGCCTTACGACCTTTCAAAGGGAAGAATATCATGGAGGACCAAATAAGTCTTCCGCAAAAACACGAACCGCGGCGGTAAAGTCCGCCACAATTTAAGGAGGTATTTATATGAAAGTAAGACCTTCAGTTAAGCCTATGTGTGAAAAGTGCAAAGTCATAAAGCGCAAGGGCAAAGTAATGGTCATTTGCCAGAACCCCAAGCACAAGCAGCGTCAGGGCTAAACTAAAAATAATGGAGGTGCAGCTAAAACAATGGCACGTATTGCTAGTATCGACCTGCCCAGAGATAAGAGGATAGAGATAGGTCTGACTTATATCTACGGCATCGGTCTTCCGACATCTAAGAAAATACTTGAAGCTACGGGCGTTGATCCCGACACAAGAGTTAAGGATCTTACGGACGAGGACGTGGCAAAGCTTCGTGAGTACATCGATCACAACGTTATGGTTGAGGGCGATCTGAGAAGAGAAGTTGCTCTTAACATCAAAAGACTTGTTGAGATCGGCTGCTACAGAGGCGTTCGTCACCGCAAGGGTCTGCCTGTAAGAGGTCAAAGAACAAAGACCAACGCAAGAACCCGCAAGGGTCCTGTAAAGACCATAGCTAACAAGAAGAAGTAAGGAGGGATATGAAGTATGGCTCAGGCTAAGAAAACGACGGTTCGCCGCCGCAGAGAAAGAAAAAACATTGAAAACGGACAGGTTCATATCCAGTCTACTTTCAATAACACTATCGTTACTATAACGGATATGCAGGGCAACGCTATTTCGTGGGCTTCCGCAGGCGAAATGGGATTCAGAGGCTCTAAGAAGTCTACACCGTTCGCAGCGCAGACTGCTGCAGAGACTGCTGCAAGAGCTGCCAAAGAACACGGACTTAAGACCGTTGAGGTTTATGTAAAAGGTCCGGGAGCTGGAAGAGAAGCGGCTATAAGAGCATTGCAGTCCGAGGATCTGGAAGTACGCCTTATAAAGGACGTTACACCTATTCCCCACAACGGATGCCGCCCGCCCAAGAGAAGAAGAGTATAACTTCTTTTGCATTTCATACGCACGGACATTTAGTCCGAACAGACCGAGTTACCCAAAGTTTGCTCGGTGTCGGATAACGGCAGAGAGCCGCTCAGATCCGATATTATTTAAAAACGGAGGAAAATTTTTATGGCAGTAAGCAAAGAACCGATCATCAAAACATGCAGAACGCTCGGCATAAGCCCGGCTGTTATGGGTGTAAATCCGAGAGTTCCCGACAATTACAAGGAAAAGCTCAAAGAGGATCTTGAGGATAAGAGCAAAAAGAGACCTGATGCGAGAAAGCACAACATTTCCAGCAAGGTAGAGTACAGAGATCCTTCCGAGGGCAAGAGAAAGAAAGTTTCTGAATACGGTATGCAGCTTAAAGAAAAGCAGAAGCTGAAATTCATCTACGGCGTACTGGAGAAGCAGTTCCGTCACTACTTTGAGATCGCTCAGAAAATGGAAGGTCAGGCAGGTACTAACCTGCTCACTTGTCTTGAAACAAGACTTGACAACATCGTCTTCAGAATGGGTCTTTCAATGACGAGAAGAGAAGCCAGACAGCTGGTCGTTCACGGTCACTTCGACGTAAATGGCAAGAGAGTGGACATTCCGTCATACAGAGTTAAGGTCGGCGACGTTATCTCTCTGAGAGACAAGAGCAAGCAGAGTCCTAAGTTCAAGGAGATAATCGAGGCTAGCGAAGGCAGGCTCGTACCCACTTGGATAGACATGGACAGAGAAAAGCTTGCAGGTAAGGTACTCAGACTTCCCGTTAAGGAAGATCTCGATTACGAGATAGAAGAGCATCTCATCGTTGAGTTGTACTCCAAATAATAACACCCCGCGTGGGCGCGCTTTATGGGCGTTCATGAAGGTTAAGCTGGGCGGGGCGGCAAAGCGCTTCGCCACATTCGTAAAAACTAATCGAGGTTTGGACACGGGAGGGTTATAAATGCTTGAAAAAATTGAAAAGCCGGATATAGAAATAGCTGAACTTAAAAGCAACGGAACTTACGGTAAGTTTATTCTTGAACCGCTTGAGAGAGGCTATGGTACGACTCTTGGAAACAGCTTGAGAAGAGTATTGCTTTCCTCTTTGCCGGGCGTTGCCGTTACATCTGTAAAGATAGACGGCGTACACCACGAGCTTTCCACTATCCCCGGAGTTAAGGAAGATGTCACGGAGATCGTTCTTAACCTGAAGGGTCTGACCGCTAAACTTTACTGCGACGGACCCAAGACGATATATATAGAGGCAGAGGGCGAGTGCGAGGTCACTGCGGGCGACATTAAGACCGATTCGGAGGTCGATATACTTGTTCCCGATATGCACATTGCAACGCTCGGCGTTGGCGCGAAGCTCTATATGGAGATCGTTATTGACAGAGGCAGGGGCTATGTTACTTCTGAAAAGAACAAACAGCTTATGGCTGGCAACGCTCCGATAGGAGTTATTGCGCTGGACAGCATATACACCCCTGTACTGAAAGTAAATTACACAGTTGAAAACACCAGAGTAGGTCAGATAACAGACTACGACAAGCTTATTCTGGAGGTATGGACTGACGGTACTATTTCGGCGAAAGAGGCCGTTTCACTGGCGGCAAAGCTTTTGACCGAACACCTGAATCTGTTCATCGACCTTTCGGAAGAGGCAAATATGCCTGAGATAATGGCTGAAAAGGACGACAAGGGCAAGGAAAAGATACTTGAAATGACAATAGAAGAACTTGACCTTTCGGTACGTTCGTTCAACTGTCTGAAGAGAGCCGGTATAAACACCGTAAACGACCTTATCGGAAAGTCCGAAGAGGAAATGATGAAGGTCAGAAACCTTGGCAAGAAGTCGTTTGACGAGGTCAAGGAGAAGCTGAGGTCTTTAGGTTACGACCTTAGCTCAGAAGAAAATGATTAAAGATAGGAGTTGAATATCTATGCCGGGAACAAGAAAGCTGGGCAGAGCTAGCGATCACAGAAAAGCTATGCTCAGAGCTATGGTAACTTACCTGCTTGAAAAGGGTAAGATAGAAACTACCGTTACCAGAGCTAAGGAAGTAAGCGCGATGACCGATAAGATGATAACGCTCGGTAAGGCAGGCGACTTACATTCTAAGCGTCAGGTTCTGGCTTATGTTACTAAGGAGAGCGTAGCTAAGAAGCTCTTTGACGAAATTGCACCCACTTACGCAGAGCGCAAGGGCGGTTACACTAAGATAATCAGAACAGGTCCTCGCAGAGGCGACGCTGCTGAAATGGCTATCATTCAGCTTGTTTAAGATCTGATAACTTAAAACGGTACGGCTTAGGCTGTGCCGTTTTTT
>CANRDG010000029.1 GCA_947629275.1 uncultured Clostridia bacterium
GTGCTTGCTATGTATAAGTCGGAAAGTTTTGAAGACGCCATGAACAAGGCTGACAGGCTTATACAGGACGGCGGCTTCGGTCATACTTCTTCGCTGTATGTAGATACTGTAAAATGCAGAGATAAGATAAATGCATTTGCAGAGAAAATGAAGACCTGCCGCGTGGTTATAAATACACCGTCGTCGCACGGCGGCATAGGCGACCTGTATAATTTCAATCTTACACCGTCGCTCACGCTGGGCTGCGGAACATGGGGCGGCAACTCCGTTTCCGAAAACGTCGGCGTAAAGCATCTTATGAATATAAAGACAGTTGCCGAGAGGAGAGAGAATATGCTTTGGTTCAGAACACCGCAGAAAGTTTATTTCAAAAAAGGCTGCCTGCCCGTTGCGCTAGCAGAGCTTAAGAACGTTATGGATAAAAAGAGGGTGTTCCTCGTTACCGATAGCTTCCTCTATAAAAACGGCTATACCAAGTGCATAACCGACAGGCTTGACGAAATGGAAATAACCTATACAGTGTTCTCCGACGTTGAACCCGACCCGACCTTGCTTTCCGCTCAGAAGGGTGCAGAGGCTATGAGAAAATTCGAGCCTGACTGCATTATTGCGCTCGGAGGCGGCTCGGCTATGGACGCAGGCAAGATAATGTGGGTGCTTTATGAACACCCCGATGCTGACTTCATGAGCATGGCTATGAGGTTTATAGATATCAGAAAGAGGGTTTATACCTTCCCGAAAATGGGCGAAAAAGCGTTCTTTATCGCCGTGCCGACTTCTTCGGGTACAGGCTCTGAGGTAACGCCGTTCGCGGTCATTACAGATCAGGAGTCGGGCATTAAATATCCTCTGGCAGACTATGAACTGCTGCCGAATATGGCTATCATAGATACCGACCTTATGATGAGCGCACCCAAGGGTCTTACAAGCGCCTCTGGTATAGATGCCCTTACCCACGCCCTTGAAGCGTATGCCTCTGTTATGGCTACAGACTATACCGACGGTCTTGCGCTGAAGGCTATGAAGATAATATTCGAGTATCTGCCGAGAGCATATAACGACGGAAACGACGTTGAGGCAAGAGAGAAAATGGCAAATGCCTCTACAATGGCAGGTATGGCGTTCGCAAATGCGTTCTTAGGCGTGTGCCATTCTATGGCGCATAAGCTGGGCGCTTACCACCATATAGCGCACGGTATAGCAAACGCGCTTCTCATCACGGACGTAATGAGATACAACATCAGCGATAAGCCTCCTAAAATGGGTACTTTCTCGCAGTATCAGTATCCTCACGCCCTTGAAAGATATGCAGAGTGCGCAAGGTTTTGCGGCGTTCAGGGCAAGGACGATGAGGAAGTATTCGAGAACTTTATAAAGAAGATCGAGGAGCTTAAAGAAGCTATCGGCATAAAGAAAACTATCAAAGATTACGGCGTCGATGAACAGGTGTTCCTCGAAAGATTAGACGATATGACAGAGCAGGCGTTTGACGACCAGTGCACTGGTGCAAATCCGCGCTATCCGTTGATGAGCGAGATAAAGCAGATGTATCTGAACGCCTACTACGGCAAACAGTAACAAGGTACGGAAGGGAGTATTGCAATGCAACTGGATAATGTTATCGCTGTAAGAAAGGCAAAGACCGTCTACAGAAGTGAAGATAAATGTGTAAAGGTCTTCGATGCAGACTATTCAAAAGCCGATGTTCTGAATGAAGCGCTCAATCAGGCAAGGATAGAGGAAACAGGGCTGAATATCCCCAAGGTGCTCGCAGTTACCATGATAGACGGCAAGTGGGCGATAGTTTCCGAGTATATCGAGGGCAAAACGCTTTCAGAGCTTATGAAAGAAAACCCCGAAAAGCTTGATGAGTATATGGAACTGTTCGTTGACTTGCAGCTTCAGGTGCAGTCAAAGACCTGTCCGCTGCTCAATAAGCTGAAAGATAAGATGAACCGTAAGATCAGCCAGACGCAGCTCAGTGCCACAACAAGGTACGACCTGCATACTCGCCTTGAGGGTATGCCGAAGCATAATAAGGTCTGCCACGGTGACTTTAACCCCTCAAACGTGATAATCAGAGAGGACGGCACGCCGTTTGTTATCGACTGGTCGCATGCAACGCAGGGCAACGCCTCCGCAGATGCAGCAAGAACCTATCTGCTGTTTTCGCTGCACGGCGAGGACGACAAGGCGAAGAAGTATCTTGATCTGTTCTGCACAAAGAGCGATACCGCCAAGCAGTATGTCCAGAAGTGGATGCCGATAGTAGCCGCATCGCAGTCGGTGAAAGGCAACGAGCAGGAGAGGGAATTCTTGCTCAAATGGGCAGACGTTGTGGATTACGAATAAGGGGATAAAACGAAATGTCCGGTACATGATTGTGCCGGATATTTTTTGTTGCGCTTACGCGCAGCGCTGGAGCGCACACGTTGACCGACTGTAAACAGTCGGTCAAGTGCCGAAAAAATCCCTTGCCGCCATGTATGGTCGGCGGCACATACCTTGCGGTATGACGGGCTTTTTTCCTTTGCTATCCACAGTACGCAAAAACTTTAATCCCTGTCAAGAAATTAAAAGTTTTCGGTCAAGCTCTTTTTTACAGTTGCTTCGCAACTGCCAAGGCTTGTGGGGTGTGGGGCAAAGCCCCACAATACGGAGCGCATACCTCACTTTCCGCGTTCTCTCAGAGAACGCCGCGCTAAGAGCTAGTTTTCTATCATAATAGTCGTACTAACACTTTTGCAAAATTATTGTTATGATTTTTTCACATTGTACGGCGTTCCATAATGGAACGCAGAAGGAGAGCGATAACTTCTACAAGGGGAGGCTCTCTGCAGGAGCAGCGTTCCCGTTGGAAACGCCCGAAGAATTATTTCACCCCCAAAATTTAAAAGCGAAATAATTCTTCCCGCGGTCGTTTACGACCGCTGCCCTCTTTAAAAACAGTCCACCGAACTATTTTGAAATTCACCTCTTGCAGAGCGCACGATGTAGGGGATTTCGCCGTACTGCGGTAGCGTTCGCAAGCGAACGCAGGCGACAAAGGGCTTCCGCCCGGCGTATGCTTGCATACGCTATGACCCATGACGACCCTTGGCAGTTGCGAAGCAACTGTAAAAAAGAGGTCAATCGAAAACTTTTCCTTTCTTGACATGAAATTTTAGCTAAATTATGTTTAATAAAAAAATTTATTCTACGCTATTGCATTTTATACAAAACAGTGCTATAATCATTGTGTAAAATCTAAAAAGGAGTTGTTTTTTATGAAGAAATTGTTTTCCACGCCGTTAAGGGCTGTCATTTCGTCGATATGCATATTGCTGATACTTTGCATTATTGCGGCAATAATCGCATTTTTCGTACTGAAAAACACTCTTATAGGCAAAGATGAGGCTCGCGATATCGCTCTTGAAGATGCCAATATTTCACGCTCTGACACATCGCGTTTACGGACGAGCCTTGAGTACGACGACGGCTATTTTGAATACGACGTTGAATTTTACGTTGACGGCATTGAATACGAATACGTTATTGACGGTGAAGACGGCGGTATAATCAAGCGCGACATTGACGGTAAACGTCAAAACACTGCCCCGAATGTCACTACCACCGCTCCCGAGCAGTCGGCTGCGCCGGCTGTGACGACGGCAGAAACTTCGGCAGAGGCTAATACGCCGCAGGTCACAACGGCTCCGCAGGGTGTGCCGACAGGCACGGAAACAACGACTGCCGCGACATCGGGCATAACGGAGGATGATGCGAAAGACATAGCGGTGAAAGATGCAGGCGTTGACGCGGCGGCGGTGATGTTCACAAAGGTAAAGACCGACTATGAGGACGGCATACAGATATACGAGGTGGATTTTTACACTGCTGACACCGAGTACGACTACGAGATAGCGGTCGCAGACGGCAAGATAGTGAAGAAGAGCCACGAGGTAATGGCGGGCGGCACGCCGAACAAGGGCGATTATATCGGATCGGATAAGGCGGAGGCAATTGCGCTTGCTGATGCAGGATTTACGGCGGCTGATGTTAAATTTGTGAAGCGTCCAGAGCTGGACATTGACGACGGCAGGGCGGAATACGAAGTTGAATTTTACGCAGGCATCACCGAGTACGACTACAAGATAGACGCTGTGAGCGGCGCGATAATAGAAAAGGAAACGGATAACAATTATCGCAGGTAAGAATATTCAAAATAAAAACGGCGTGGGAGACCACGTCGTTTTTTGTGCGTAAAGTGGGTTAGTTTGCGCGAACTTTCTACCCCGTAATAACGTTGATTTTCATTCCTTTGTGTTTCTCGTCCGCCTCAAATCTGTCTTTTATCCCCTCCGTCACGTATGCCTGACCGTCTTTGCACAGCATAATCATCTCAAAATCTTTGTGGGTGCGCCAATGCTCGATCGCGCCGTCTTTGCCCATAACAAACAGCGCCGTCGAAAGCGCATCGCACAGCCTGCCCTCGCTTGCTATTATCGTCACAGACAAAATATCATTGTCTACGGGCGCGCCGCTTTTCGGGTCGATAATATGTCCGTACACAGTCCCGTCCGCCGCGGTAAAATTGCGCTCATACACCCCCGATGTCACTATAGCGCAGTCGCTCGCACTGATGACCCCCACAACGCCGTTGCCCTCGGGGTCGCGCACGCCTATCTTCCACTCTTTTCCGTCGGGCTTTCTGCCTATCATCACAATGTTTCCGCCAAGGTCAATAAGAGCCGAATCTACGCCGTTTTCTTTCAGTATTTCAGCCGCCTTGTCGCTCGCGTATCCCTTGCCGACAGCCCCCGTATCAAGCATAACGCCGCTCGGCAATGTCACATTATTCCCACTGACCGTTACTTTTTCATACCCCACATTTTTCAAAAGCTCCTGAATTTCCTCGCCGCTCGGTACTCTGTTCTCGCCGCCTGTAAAACCCCAAGCCTTAACAACGGGGTAGAGCGTGGGTTCCAGCGCGCCGCCCGTGCGTTTCGCCATTTCCAGCATAAACGAAATAAGCTGCGCAGTTTCTCCGCTCACTGACACTTCGCCGCCGCCATTTACAGCAAAGATCTCGCTGTTTTCGTCCGTCACCGACCACAGCTTGTCAAGTCGCTGCACCTCGTCTTTTGCAAGTTCGGCAGCCTTTTGCGCACTTTCGCCGTATGCCGTTACAGACATATACGTATCCATAGCGAAAAAATCCGCCTTTTCAGCGTTTTCGCTGCCTCTGCCCCCAAAAGAACACGAGCAAAAAGTCGCCGCTATGCATACTGCGGCAAGAATTATCTTAATTCTTCTTCTGCGAAGCAGTGGCATAGCGACAGCCTCCTTAATTTCTTATTTTGCGTATTATAACGAATATAACGCCCACAGCGGCAAGTCCGCCTGCGCCGCCCAGCACGATAAGCAGTACACTTTTGCCTTTGCTGTTTTCATTGTCGGCAGAATTATTGCCGCTCGGCTCGGTTATTTCTGTACTTTCGGTGTTTTCAGAATTTTCTGTGCTTTCTTTACTTTCTGTACTTTCATCACTTTCTGTACTTTCGGTCGTTGTAACTTCGCTTTCTTTGGGCGTGGTAACTTCCACAGTCGTAACATCGCCCGTCGTTGTGCCGCTTTCAGCATAGCTCTCCTGCGATGTTGTGATGTCCGTACTGCCTGAAGCAGTCGTAACTTCCGAGTTCGTTGTGCCGCCGTTTTCTGTAGTTACTTTTGCAGTTGTAGTTTTTGTAGTATTACCGCCGGAAGTTGTTTTAGTGGTAGTCTTCGGCGTAGTGGTTTTCTTTGTCGTGGTCGTCACAATTTTGGCGATAGTTCTCTGCTGCTTGTCACCGCATACCGAGCATACCCTTTCTTCCAGCCCCTCCTGCGAGGCTGTTGCCTTTCTTATCACCTTGTATTCGCCGTAGCTGTGACCCTTTGCCGCGATAGCTTTGTTTTCGGTCTTTCCGCAAAGAGAGCATTTTCTGCTTTGCGAGCCGTCTTTGGTGCAGGTAGCAGCCGTCGTGGTGTTCCAGCCGCTCCATTTGTGGTTGGTACATTCAACCTTTACAGTTACCGATACGCTCTTGCCGTACAGGCTCGCTGTAAGGGTAGCACTGCCTACCGATTTGCCGCTTATTTTTCCGCCGCTTACAGAAATAGCATTTCCGTTTACCGACCAGTTAGGCGTGGCGACGCTTGTAATATTTCCTGCAAAATAATCTGAGTATTTCATAGATATTTTAGCTGTTACCGAGGGCAGATCAGCGCTTCCTCCCAAAGGTACTGTAATACTGCCTGACGATGGCGTCAGCGTTATACTTCCAACGTCGCTTTTTGCAATATCAACGTTGACATTGGTCGCACCCGTGCCGACGTCTTTCTTTGCAATGCCGGTAGGGCGGTATCCAAACTCCTGCACCCAGTAATCCATGCCATTCACATTAACGTGCGCTATGCCTATGTACGAAAAATCACCCAGCATATTGCGCCTGTGCCCCTGACCTGCGTATTTTTCATTTGTTTCCTGCCAGCCTTCAAACACCCAAGCTACAGTATTGTACCCTGCCGCTATGTTCTCTCCGTTTGAATAACCGTTTGCGGCAGTAAAACACATTGTTCCGTTCGGTCTTACATGAGCAAAATTTACAGCTATTTCGGCAGCCCTCTGCATTGCCGCCTGCTCAAGACCGTAATCATACTGAAATTTTTCAAGACCACTCAGATAGATCTTTTCGGTGCTGCTTTCATTCCAGTACCACGCATCTTTTCCCGTGCGGAATTTGTTTATCATGTCAAGCATACTGCGCGCGCCTGCCTGATCGTACTTTACCGAAACAGGCACGGTGTATACATCAGCAGCAAATGCGGTCATACAATTTACTGCCGACATCATAAAAATCATCAGCGCCGCAAACAGCGCCGACAGCCTTTTACTGATTTTCTTCATAAAATATCACCTTTCGCTTTCATTTGTATCTGCAATAGTTTCGTAAGTTTCTGTAATTCCGGGAGTAGTCTCGGGCGGCGTTGTCACCTGCGGAGTTTCCTCCGTTGTTTTCTCTGTCACCGAAAGTAAAGTTTGTGTCGTTGTGGTAGCTGGTGCAGTCGTAGTCGCTGTAGCCTTCGCCGCAGCTTCTTTTTCGGCGGTGTATTTGTTTACCTCAGCCCTTGCGGCAGCCGCAACATTTGCCATATAGCTGTCGCACGTATTGTAACCGCTTATCTCGGTCATCACAACAAGAATATAAGGCTCTTTTCCGCCAAAATAGCACGCCTCGTGGTATACGCCCGAATACAAGCCATACTTGCCTGCCACTGATTCGTTTGAGAAATAGTTCTTTATCCTCAGCCCCTCCGAGCCCAGCAGACCTTTCCATGCCGCCTGCCATGCTCTGCTGTTGCTTGTTGACATCTTCTGCATTTTCTGCATAGCGGTAAGTATAAAGCTTGGGGTAACGTCAGCAAAATAACTGTACGAATAAAGCTGTATATCGCCGCAGCCCCAGTCCTTCATCATTTTGTTGAAGCCGTCAATGCCGAACATTTTCACCAGCATAATGTACGCAACGTTGTCCGAGTATCTCAAAGTATAATCTATAAGCTGCTCGACGGTATACTTTTTGCCAACGCCTCTGTGAATTATCACCCCTGTGCCGGGATAATATTGGTCGGCTGTGTATGTAACCGTTTCGTCAAGACTATGAACGCCCTTTTCAAGCTGCGTGCAGCAGTAATACACATACGGCAGTTTTATCATGCTCGCGCCGTAATAAACGCGGTTCGGGTCGTTTGAATAAAGCGTTTTTCCGTCCATGCAGTAAAGAATAACGCTGCTGTTATACGGGTAGTTTTTCACCACGCTGTCAAGGTCTGTGCCCGAATATGATGTGCTTGCAGGTTTTGGTGCAGGCGCAGCTGTTTGAACTACAGGCTTAGGAGCAGCTGACGCCTTTGGAGTTTCGGTCTGCGTTTTTTCGGTTGTTGTAGTCACCTCAGTGGTCGTTTGTTCCGTTGTTTCAGCAGTGTTCTCAGTTATCGTGGCAGTAGTTTTGATCATGGTGGTCGTTACTGTCGTCGTTATATCGGCAGTCGTTTCAGCCTGCGTTACAGCCGCTTGTGAACTGTCATCACTTTTTCCGCAGCTTATGCACGACAAACTCATCAAAGCTGACAGCGCAAATGCCGCTAATCTTTTTCTGCACAAGTACATTTCGTCACCTCTTTATCGTCATAATATTATGATATACTATCCAAGCAATTTTGTCAAGAAAAATCAAAAAATAAAGGCACCATCTTTTGATGATGCCTTGACAGTTTTGTGTTTCAGATCAAAGATCTATCTTCTTGCCCTCAGCTTTGCCGTTTACAACATAGTAAGCAGCGTTCTCTTCGGGCTTAACATACAGCTCTATGGACTTTATAGAGCCTCTCTTGTTTTCAGCCTTGTAAGCCTCACGAACCTTGTCAGCTATCTCGCTGGTAGAGATCTGTCTGCCGCCGAACTCAACGTAAGCAGTCACCTTTTCGGTAGCTTTCTTAGCGGTAGAAGCAGCCTTCTTAGCAGTTGTAGCAGCCTTTTTTGCGGTAGCGCTTGCAGCTTTGGTAGCTTTCTTTACAGCAGGGGCTTCCTTAGCCTTGGCAACAGCCTTTTCAGCTTTCTTTACTACCTTCTCGGCAGTATCTTCGATCTTCTTCTTTGCATTTGCAGCCATTCTGAATTACTCCTTTTCTGATCGGTTGATTTACTTGTTACCCGCTGAAACTAAGTCTTTCATACCCTTTGCAGGCTTGAAAGCAGGAACTTTCTTAGCCGCAACGGTTATCTTCAGCTTAGTAACAGGGTTGTAAGCTTCCTTCTGCGCTCTCGCTCTTGTTTCAAATGTACCGAATCCGGAAATTGAAACTTTGCCGCCGCCGATAAGGGTCTCAGTTATCATGTCGGTGAACGTGCGAACGAATTTTTCGGTGTCTTTCTTTGTAAAGCCGGTTTCTTTAGCTATTTTGCTTATAAGCTCTACTCTGTTCATTATCTTATCCCTCCAAAAGTTTTTTATTACTTGTGATTATAGACCAAAAATCGCAGTTTGTCAAATGTTTTTTGCTAAAAATCCGATTTTGGAGAAAATTTTGTATATTTATATAAACTAAGTGTCGTCAAAGCCGTACCGACTTGTTGATAAACACAATAAAACCTACATTATTCTATGAAAAAACCTGCCGCCAGAAATGGACAGTAAAACTGTAAACAAAAAAATCACGGCGCAGTATATTATACCGCGCCGCTTTTCACAGCAGATCTGTAATTACTTGTCGGTATCTTCAACAGCGTCAGCAATGCTGTCAAGACCCTCTTCAACGCTCTCTGCGCCGTCTTCTACCATTTCAGCAGCCTTTTCGGAAGCTTCTTCGATAGCTTCTTCAGCAGCATCGGCAGCATCTTCTACAGCTTCGGCAGCGTCGTCGCACTCGGTGCAGCAATCGCAGTCGCACTCGTCGTCGAATTCCTCGTAATCATATTCTTCCATTTCTTTGCGCTTTTTCAGAGTGAAAAACGCAGCAGCAGCTCCTGCCAGAGCGGCAAGACCTACAAATACCTTAAAACCGTTAGCCATTGGTGAACATCTCCTTTAAAAAATTGGTCTAAAACGATTATAACATATACCAAAACAAAATTCAAGCATTTTATACAAAAAATTTGTTTGCGGCGCATAATTTTTTTCATTACATATTTTCGGTGAGGTGCATTATAATACTTACGGCGGCTATCGGAGCGGTCTCGCACCGCAAAATTCTCTCACCAAGCCATATGGGCAGCGCGCCGCCGCTTTCGCACAGCCTGATTTCGTTTTCGCTAAAGCCGCCCTCGCAGCCTATCATCAGCCCCACGCTCTTTTTATCTGAAAACATTTCTCCGTTTAGCCGCCTGCCGCCCTTTTCGTAGCATATCAGCGAAAGATCGCAATCTTTTATTTGTTTTGCAGCTTGTTCTATGCTTATTATGTCCGCTACCGTCGGTATGATACCACGCCCCGACTGCTTTGCCGCACCCTCGGCTATTTTTTGCAGCCGTGCGCGCTTTTTCTCAAAGCTTTTGCCGTCGGGTCGTGAAATACATCTCTCCGTCAGCACGGGAACAATTTTGCAAACACCCAGTTCTACGGCTTTCTGCACGATAAATTCCAGCTTGTCAAGCTTTGGCATCGCCTGAAAAAGCGTAAGCTCAATACTCGGCTCTGCTTTTGTTTTCTGTGATGAGATCACGTCGCACAGCACCTCAATATCCGAAATGCTGCGTATTTTGCATATGTATTCCATGCCGCTGCTACAAAGGGTTATCTCATCGCCCAGTCTCATTCTCAGCGAGCGCCCTATATGTACGGCATCGTCGCCTGTAATGCGCGCAGTGTTTTCATGTATATCGTCAGTAAAAAATCTCGGCATATCAATTCACCCCATACTATTATTATATCTTAATGTTGCTCGTTTTTCAATACGTTGGGGCAAAATATACAAATAATTTGTTTCAAGGGGCGTTAACTTCGTGCAAAAAAATATTTCAACACTATTGACAACTGTTTAAAATGGTGGTATCATATACTTAGCACTCAAAGAGCAAGAGTGCTAACACTTGATAAAAATAAGTGCTAAACAAGGTGAATGCCTAAGGCGGTGAGAATGTGGACGACAGAAAGCTGCGTATACTTACAGCGGTGGTAGACGAATATATAATGACGGGCGAACCTGTAGGCTCAAAAGCGATAATGGGCGTTGTAAAGGCATCATCGGCAACTATACGCAACGAAATGGCGGAGCTTGAAAAGCAAGGGTATCTCGAGCAGCCGCACACTTCGGCAGGCAGGGTACCCACATATCTCGGCTACAGGCTTTATGTAGACCAACTGCTAAAGACCGACCCGCTCACCGACGACGAAAAGGAAATGCTCAACTCCATGATACCGCAGTCGGGCGCGACGGACGACGAGATAATAAGAGATGCCTCCCTTGCCTTGGCGCAGCTTACGCAGTGTGCGACGGTGGTAGCCAACGCCACGCCGAAATTCTCCGTAATATCACGAGTTGAGGTAGTACCGACGGGCAAGAGAATGTACGTCATACTGATGATAACATCTTCCGGCGCTATTAAAAATAAGGTGTGCAGGCTGCAATTTGACTTAACGCACGAACAGCTTGACTTTTTCTCGCAGTTCATAAGGGAAAATCTGGAGGGCGTTGAAGTCGAGGCTCTTTCAGATGAGCTGTTGCAGCGGCTTGAAACGGCGCTTGGCACTTACATGACGGTGCTTTCACCGCTGGTGAGCGAGATAATGAAGATGTCAAGAGAGATAGGACACGAGGAGTATTCTGTAAGCGGCGAGATGAATCTGCTTGCGCGCCCTGACGTTGACCGCAGCGAGATAATGACATTTCTTGATAACAAAAAAGAGTTTGCCGACTTTCTCGGCACGAGTTTCGGCGGTCTGCACGTTATGTTTTCTCACGAAAAGGACAGCTTTGTAATAAGCAACTCGAGCATAATAACATCGTCTTTCTCAAAGGACGGCAAACAGGCGGGAACGCTGGGGCTTATAGGTCCTATGAGGATAGACTATGCAAAATATATACCGTATCTTGAATATTTCACCAACAAGATAACACAGCTTCTCTCGGAAGATACAGACGACATTGACAAGGAGCAGTAAAAATGAATGAAAATATCGAAAATACTAAAAATGTTGAAAACGACGAAAACGTTGAAAAGACCGAAAATACAGAAGATATAGAAAACAATTTGGCGGAAGATACCCAAAGCGCCGAAGAAACGGCAGAAAACAATGAAACGCTGCAGGAGCAGACCGAAGAAGAAAAGCTTACGGCAGAGCTTGCGGAAACTAAAGATAAGTATCTTAGGCTTATGGCTGAATATGATAATTACAGAAAGCGTACCGCCAAGCAGATAGTTGAAATGTCCGCGACGGTAAAGGGCGACACGATAGCGCAGCTTTTGCCGATATATGATAACTTTGAAAGGGCTGCGAACGCCGAAAGCAGTGATGAAAAATACAAGTCGGGCGTTGAGATGATATTTAACCAGCTGACCGAGGCTATTAAAAAACTCGGCGTTGAGATAATTGACCCGACAGGGCAGCCGTTCGACCCGAATATCGCAAATGCGGTATCTCAGATTGAAGACCCCGAGCTTGGCGAAAACACGGTCGCGCAGACTTTCCAGAAAGGCTACAAGATAGGCGACAGGGTGATACGCTACGCAATGGTAGTAGTGGCAAATGCATAACAGCTTGTGACGGAGGCTTACAGCTTCCATAACATAAATCACAAAATTTACTTGAAAGGATGAATGACTTATGGGAAAGATAATAGGTATCGACTTGGGTACAACTAACTCGTGCGTTGCGGTTATGGAGGGCGGCGAAGCTGTCGTTATCCCTAACAGCGAGGGCGCAAGAACGACTCCGTCGGTAGTCGGAGTTTCAAAGACAGGCGACAGACTTGTAGGACAGGTAGCTAAACGCCAGGCGGTAACGAACTTTGACAACACCGTTATCTCTATAAAGAGACATATGGGCAGCGACTACAAGGCAACTATGGGAGGCAAGAGTTATACTCCGCAGGAAATTTCGGCTATGATACTGCAAAAGCTTAAAGCCGATGCGGAAAGCTACCTCGGCGAAAAGGTAACGGAGGCTGTTATAACAGTTCCGGCATACTTTACCGACTCTCAGAGACAGGCTACCAAAGACGCAGGACAGATAGCAGGTCTTACCGTCAAGAGAATTATCAACGAGCCTACCGCGGCGGCGTTCTCTTACGGTATCGACAAGGAAGAGGATCAGAAGATAATGGTCTATGACCTCGGCGGCGGCACGTTCGACGTTTCTATTATAGAAATGGGAGACGGCGTTACGCAGGTGCTTGCTACGGCTGGTAATAACCACCTCGGCGGCGATGACTTTGACCAGAGAATTATTGACTGGATGATCAAGGAGTTTAAGGCTTCCGACGGAATAGACCTTACAAACGACAAGATGGCTATGCAGAGACTTAAAGAGGCTGCCGAAAAAGCCAAGATAGAGCTTTCGTCAACGCCGTCTTCTACAATTTCTCTGCCGTTCATCTCTGCCGACGCATCGGGTGCAAAGCACCTAGAGCTTACCCTTACTCAGGCAAAATTTAATGAGATGACCGCTGACCTTGTAGAGTCTACAATGGGTCCTGTTCGTCAGGCGCTGTCAGACTCCGGTCTTAGCGCTTCCGACCTTAACAAGGTGCTTATGGTGGGCGGTTCTTCAAGAATACCTGCTGTTCAGGAGGCAGTTAAGAAGTACCTTGGCAAAGAGCCTTTCAAGGGCATAAACCCCGATGAATGCGTTGCCCTCGGCGCGGCAATTCAGGGCGGTATCCTCGGCGGCGATGTTCACAGCGATCTGCTTTTGCTTGATGTTACTCCGCTGTCGCTCGGCATTGAGACCGCGGGCGGCATATGCACAAGAATGATCGAAAGAAATACAACTATCCCTGCAAACAAGAAGGAAATATTCTCTACCTATGCAGACAATCAGGACGCAGTTGATATAAGAGTTCTGCAAGGCGAAAGAGAGTTTGCAAGAGATAACAAAGAGCTTGGCGTGTTCAGACTTGACGGCATTGCACCTGCTCCTAGAGGCGTGCCTCGTATCGAAGTAACTTTCGATATAGACGCGAACGGTATCGTACACGTTTCGGCTAAAGATCTCGGTACGGGCAAGGAGCAGAACATCACCATAACTTCTTCAACGAATATGTCCAAAGAAGATATAGACAAGGCTGTTAAAGAGGCAGAAGCATTTGCTGCCGAAGACAAGAAAAAGCGTGAAGATGTTGATGCAAGAAACAATGCTGACAGTTTGGTATTCCAGTGTGAAAAGGCTCTCGGTGAGATAGGCGACAAGATAGACCCTGCCGACAAGTCCTCGATACAGAGCAAGATAGACTCTCTAAAAGAGGCTCTCAAGGGCAGCGATATCGAGGCTATAAAGAGCAAGAAAGCAGAACTGGAGCAGGAGTTCCAGAAGGTTTCCACAAAGCTTTATGAACAGGCGGCTGCGGCTCAGGGCGCGGCTGGCGGCATGGGCGATATGGGCAACATGGGCGGCTCTGACAACGGCGGCGCTAAAAATGACGACGGAGTTATAGATGCAGAATTCACCGACGCCGAATAATTAGACTGAAAAGACAAAATAAAAATGGGTGTTTGCCTCCGTAACTTTTGCGGAGGCATAGCCCGTTAAGGGGTTGCTACTTATGGCAGATAAAAGAGATTATTATGAAGTCCTCGGCGTGCCCAAAACGGCGACGGCTGACGAACTTAAAAAGGCATACAGAAAGCTTGCAAAGCAGTATCACCCTGACTTGCACCCTGACGACAAGGAGTGTGAGGCTAAGTTCAAGGAAGTAAATGAAGCGTATGAGGTGCTTTCAAACGAAGAAAAACGCGCAAAGTACGACCAGTTTGGTCATGCGGCGTTTGACCCGTCAATGGGCGGCGGCGGAGCAGGAGGCTTTAGCGGCTTTGGCGGATTTTCGGACGTCGGCGATATATTTGAAAGCTTTTTCGGCGGCGGCTTTGGAGGTGGTTCAAGGCGCAGCGCAAACCCTAACGCACCTCGCCGCGGCAACGACATAGAAAGCAACATAAACCTTGATTTTATGGAGGCTTGCAAGGGCAAGCAGGCTGAAATAAAGGTAAGACATATGGAAAACTGCCCCGAATGCGGCGGCACGGGTGCGGCGGCAGGCACATCACCTACAACCTGTTCGCAGTGCGGCGGCAGAGGAACGGTTACAGTGCAGCAGCGGTCTTTCCTCGGTCAGATGACCGTTCAGAAGCCGTGTCCCAAGTGCGGCGGCAAAGGCAAGGTTGTTGAAACGCCCTGCAAGAAGTGTTCCGGCTCGGGCAGGGTGAGAAACACCGTTGACAAAAAGGTGAATATCCCAGCAGGCGTTGATGACGGCAGTGTTATACGCGTTCCCGGCGGCGGCGACCAGGGTATAAACGGAGGCCCCAGCGGCGACCTTATGCTGAATGTTTCGGTGCGCCCCGACCCTATTTTCGAGCGCGACGGCTACGACATATGGACTGAAATTCCTATCACATTTGCGCAAGCTGTTCTGGGTGACGAGATAGTCGTTCCCACCATTGACGGCAAGGTGAAGTATAACGTCCCCAAAGGTACGCAGAGCGGCACAGTGTTCAGGCTGCGCGACAGGGGCGTTCAGAGATGTCAGCAAAGCGGCAGGGGAGACCACTATGTAAAAGTTTCGGTTGAGATACCGCGAGATCTGACGAAAGAACAGGAGCAGGAGCTGAGAGAGTTCGATGCGGCAATGAGCGGCAAGAACTATCAGAAACGGCAGAGCTTCTTTGACAAGCTGAAAGAGAAATTTAAATAGTGAGTACAGCAGTCCGAGGTGGTAAATTTCGCAGTGACCACACGCCGATGGTACGACAGGGGAAACCCGAGAGATGCAGGAGGGTGCTGCGCCTGCCGGACTGATGTATCAGGTTATCTGAGGTGGAGGAATTCGTACAATCCACACGCCGATGGTACTGACAAGGGGAGACCCTGAGAGACGCAGGAGAAGTGTAC
>CANRDG010000030.1 GCA_947629275.1 uncultured Clostridia bacterium
CCCTTGAAATGCTCGCCCTTAAAGACCGAGTTTTTCGACTTTGAATGAAGCTTTTCGGGTTCTACCGTCCACTCCTCGTTGGGGTCGAAAACGGTTATATCGGCTATCGCGCCGCTTTCAAAGCATACCTTTTCAAGACCTAAAACTTCACGCGGCTTTACCGACATTCTCATAACAATATCTTCAAGCGGCATTTTGCCTGTATGATAAAGAAAAGTAAGCGCTGCGGCAAGCGAAGTTTCCAACCCAACTACCCCGTTTGGAGCGGTAAGAAAGTCTGCCTTATCCTCTTTTGAATGAGGCGCATGATCAGTCACTATGCAGTCTATCGTGCCGTCTGCAACAGCCTGTTCGACCGCCGCTCTGTCAGCTTCTTCACGCAGCGGAGGGCTCATTCGGTAGTCTGAATCGCGCATTAGCAGCTTTTCTTCTGTATACGCAAAATAGTGGGGGCAAGTTTCACAGGTGACGTTCACGCCGTCTTTTTTTGCGGCACGGATTATATTTACCGAGCCTTTGGTAGAAACGTGCGCTATGTGTATATGCGCTCCGCAGGAAGCCGCTAAGGCAATTTCACGGGCAGTAATATAATCCTCCGAAGCTCTGTCCATGCCCTTAACGCCGAGCATTTGCGACACTTTGCCTTTATTTATGATTCCGCCGTTTATGATGTTCAGATCCTCGCAATGAGAGATAACGCACAGACCGTTATCTACCGACTTTTCAAGAGCCTGCCGCATAAGCTCGGCATTCTCTACGGGTCTGCCGTCATCGGAAATGGCGATAACGCCGCTTTTTTTCAGCTCGTCATAGTCGCAAAGCTCTTTGCCCGAAAGACCTTTGGTTATCGAAGCCACGGGGTACACCTTTACGCCCGTGTCCTTTGCCTTGTCCAAAATATACTCGACCGTTTCGCGGCTGTCTATCACAGGCTTTGTGTTAGGCATACAGCAAACCGCGGTAACGCCGCCCGCTTTTGCGGCATCTGTACCCGTGATAATGTCCTCTTTATAGGTAAGCCCGGGGTCGCGCAGATGAACGTGCATATCAACAAGCCCTGCACAGGCGACAAGCTTTCCGCCGCCGTCTATCACTCTGTCGGATGCAATATCGCTTTGCCCTGCCTGAGATACGCTTTGTATCCTGCCGCCGTCAATGAGTATGTCATACACGCCGGTAAGGTGCAGCACAGGGTCTGCGATACGCATATTCTTCAAAAGAATTGTCATAATCTTTACCGTTACTTAGATGTTACTACAGCTTCTGCTTCTTCAGAACCCTCGCGGACGATCCTGAATATTTCGCCCTTGGTCTGAAATTCCAGAGTATCACTCATAACGTTGTTGTCATTGTCAACATACATGATATTGCCGTCTCTGTCTTTCTGAGTGTAAACATACTTGAAATCAATATCGCTGCGAAGCTCGCTCATATCCCATTCCGCAGGGAAATTCTGCATAAACGGCAGCATCAGCAGCTTAATCTTGCCGCTGGATGGTGTAACTTTGTCGCCCTCTTCAACGTCTATCTTATAAAAACCGCTTGCTATCTTTTCGCCGTCGTCATACTTTATTGAGAAACGTCCGTTGTCCTTGAATGTGAACGTTATTCCCTGCGGTGCGTTATAGCCGTAGCCGTCGGTGATGACTATCTTCCAGTCGCTCTCGATAAGCTTCTGACCCTCGTGAGTATTGGAAGCGAGCGTAAAGAAGAACGTCAGAAAATATATTATGCAGAACGCTATAAACAAAAACAGCAGCAAAAGCAGCGTTCCCACAATTCTTTGCTTAGGTGTTTTTTTAACTTTGAATCCCATGATGTATACCAACCTTTCGATCAAAATATTACTTTTCTTTATTTCTTCCGAGGAACGCCGCGCCTATTATGCCTGCATCGTTGCCAAGCTTTGCAATAACTATCTCGGTATTCTTTTCGGAATTTTTGGTGTATATCTCTTTCGCGACAAGCTCTTTCAGCGGCAGCAAAAGCGGATCGCCCTCGTTGCAAACGCCGCCGCCGATACACAAAATATCGGGCTGGAAGATGTTTATAGTATTCGTTATGCCGCAAGCGAGGTACTTTATGTACTTGTCAACGACTTCTTTGCCTGCCTTGTCACCTGCGCGCATGGCGTTGAATGCCGTTCTTGCGGAAACCTTGCCGTCCTCCTCGTTCATCTTCCACATTATTGAGTCTTTATGCTCCAGCATTGCTTCTCTTGTCATTCGCACCAAGCCCGTTGCGGACGAGAATACCTCAAAGCAGCCTTTTCTGCCGCAGGTACATTCAGGACCGTTGGGGTCAATAACTGTGTGACCTATCTCTGCGCCTGCAAAGTTAAATCCCGAATATATCTTTCCGTTTATGATAATGCCGCCGCCAACGCCCGTGCCCAGAGTTATGCACACGGCATCGTTTGCGCCCTTTGCCGCGCCTGCGACGAACTCGCCGTACGCCGCAGCGTTTGCATCGTTTTCAACAAAGCAAGGCTTGTCGATATGCGTCTGCATAAGCTTTACAACGGGGAAATTGAGAAATCCGAGATTGTTTGAATACTCTATAATTCCCGTCTCCGAATTTGCAGTACCGGGCGTGCCTATGCCGACGGACTCAACATCGTCCAGCGATACGCCCGCATTTTTTACTGCTTCAAGAGCTACCTTTGCCATATCGGCACAAATATCCTCGGCAGGGCGCGGAAGATTCGTTTTGCAAGTTGCCTTTGCAACAATGTTAAATTCCTCATCAACAACGCCTGCTTTTATGTTCGTGCCGCCCAGGTCAATACCTATGTAATACTTCATATTTCACATTCCTTTCGATATATCATACTTTTGTAAGTATCGCTCTGCACTTGCCTTCAACGGCAAATTCGCCCGTGCTTGCCGTTATAAATAAGCTGTCGCCTTTTTTGAAACTCTCTGTCTTCTCGGCGATGATATTTCCCTCACCCTCCAGCACAAGCAGGTTTACAAAGCTTTTTTCATCGGCTTTCAAAACCGCCTTGCTGTCTATATCAAGGGCATAAGTAGTAAAATACTCACACTTTGAAAGCAGTTTTTGCGTATATCCGCTCATTTGCTCGATGGGCGTTTCGGGGTAAGGCTGCGCAGGTCTCAGTGCGGTAACATCTTTTGCCTTTTCAATATGCAGCTGCCTCGGCTTGCCGTCGCTGCCAACTCTGCCGTAATCGTAAATACGGTAAGTGGTGTTTGAATTTTGCTGTATCTCTGCAATAAGTATACCCTTACCTATGGCGTGCAGCGTGCCTGCTCTTATAAAGAAAACATCGCCTTTTTTTACCGGTACTGCGTTTGTAACTTCCAGCAGAGTGTTGTCTTCGATGCGCCGCGCAAACTCATCTTTGCTTATTTCTTTTTTAAAGCCGTAAAGCAGTGTTGCACCCTCGTCGCAGTCAACTATATACCACATTTCCGTCTTGCCGTACTCTCCCTCTACCCTCTGCGCGTAGTCGTTGTCGGGGTGTACCTGAACGGAAAGGTTATCTTTGGCATCTATAAGCTTTATAAGAATAGGAAAATCTTCAAACTTATCGCAGTCAGTACCCAGAATGCCTTTGCCTTGTTTTTCTATAAGCTGTGAAAGTGTCAAGCCGTCTGCCTCGCCGCCATCTATGGTACTTTCGCCGTCCTTATGGCAGGAAAGCTCCCAACTTTCAGCAATCTTTTCCAAATCGCACTGCTTGCCGAAGTCGTCTCTCAGCCGCGTACCGCCCCATATATAGTCCTTAAAGGCAGGCTTTAATTTATAGACCGCCATTTTATCTACCTCCGAAAAATATTCATATATTATTATAACATAAAAGTGAAAGCGTTATGTTATAATTGTCCGATACGTCGGGAGCAGACCCATTGGTCTGCGTATCGACGAGGACATAAAATATAATGGAATCATTTATGATTACATTATAACACACTTTGCGCCCCGGTGTCAATACACAAAACTGCGCTATTCTGCCACAGGTGTATACAATATTCTTATCTTGGGCAGCTTTTCTATACGCGCATAGCAGTTGAACATTCCGTCCTCTGCCGAAAGGTCGTTCTCGCCGCTGGCAGGGGGAGCGAATATTTTCATAGTTATGTCTTTTGCTCCGTCAAGGCGGTTTTCAAAGAAAGCAGGCATAAGGTCAACAAACTTTGTCTGCGGTGACTTATAAAACCACCTGCCGTTTATCTCTATCATAAGATTGCTGTCATCTTCAAAATACAGCTCGCAGAAGTGCGGATCGCCCTCAAAGTGCAAAGGTATCGCTATGCCCTCGGCATCCTCGCTGCTGCCCCAGCGCAGAGTACACGGCAGAGAAATTTCATCTCCCACCGTCATTGACGGCATGAAATACTCGTCGTGTATTATCTCTTTATATGTCTTCATAACAGGCTGCTCAATGCCTACATCGGGGTCGTTTGCGTCCTGTATCTCCAGTCCCAGTCTGCCCCTGTCGCGGAACTGATAAAACGTAAAGCCCGAGAACCAGTCGGCGTTTTCTTCTTTAAGCCGCATGGCAAATTCCTTTACCATTTCGCACTGATCATATGGACCTGTAACATCGCCGTCGGCGTTAAATTCGCTCATCACCATGGGCTTTTGCTTACCGTCACATATCTTAGCAAAAAGCTGTGCCGAACGCTTTGTGGCATCGTAAACATCGGCTACAACGCTTCTTGAATGGCTGTTGCCGCCCTTTTCTGCAACATCGAAAGGCCAGCCCCAGTGCAGCGCCATATACTTGTCAACAGAGAAAATATCTGTCTCTCTTACAGCCTGAGCGAACTCTTTTTCCATTTCGATATGCTCGTCGTTTTTATTCTTTGCGCCGTCAATGCAGAGGATCATTTTTACATTCGGCGCATACTCGTGCATTATCTTTGTGACCTTGCAGTAAAAGTCAGCTACCTCCTGATAGCTTGCCCTTTTGTTGAACGAGAACCAGTTGCCGGTCGCTTCATGGTTCACCCTCAAAAACAGTCTGCCAAATGTGCGCAGGTCTTTCGCAATTGCTATAATATGCTCGTCGTCAAGCTTGGGATCCATTGTAAGGGTAAGGGTAACGTCCTGACCGTGCTTTCTTACCTCTCTCATATAGCAAAACGGTTCGTCGCTGAGGTCGCCGCCTATGCCGCCTTTGTATGTGAAATAGTCGTCATACGGGTAATCCCACTGGAAAGAAATATCTGCATCTTTCATAGCATGAGATATCCTTGCAGGCCACTGCTCGTCATAAGGGTAATAGCAGTACATAAGGCTTATGGAGCGGTGGGGTCTGCCCATTTTATTAAGTATATAATCCTGACCGACATACTCCCCTCTTTCAGAGCCGTCGCCGAGGTCTACAGCGCACTTTGCCGCGCCCATTTTCACCGAATAGGTCTTGATATTTTCCATAAATTTACCTCCTGTCATCTTATAACAACGCCGCCGCATATGCCTGCGCCCGAGCGGTTTATGCAGCCCACAGTCACCGTTATCTCCTGTTTTCCGCTAAGTTCTTTTGTTATGGGTATCTCTGCCTTGGCAGCCCACACGTCTTTTGAAGCTTTTACGAGCCTGCCGCCTATATACACCTCGCAATCGCCCCATAAGCCATAGAATATCAGCGTGGGAGCTTTGCCGTTGAGCATCTCGGGTATTTCGGCGGTGGTGCGATACAAAGCCCATTTACCCTCGTTTTTGAAGAATTTCTGCGGCGCTTCGGTAACGCCTACGGGTTCAAAGCTGTTCATATCTGTATCCGTTATCACCATGTGCGGATCGGGCTTTGTGTCGCACAGCTGTGCGGTCATTCGCCAGCCGCTCACATATATTTCAGAAACGCTCTCTATCTGCGGTTTTTCGTCTGCTGCGGTACATTCTATCTCGCACTCTCCGCAAACGCCGTTTTTGCCTATGCAAGATACCTTGACTTTGCCGACTGTATCACAGCTGACAATTGCCTGGCATCTGCCGTTGAACACGCTTCTTTTGCCGCTGTCAAAGGCTTCGTGACAGTTGGGGTCGCCGTTTGAAGTACCGAGAATTTTTCCGCCCGTACATGATATTTCCGTCTCAAAGCAAGCGGTGGGTACTTCTATGCCGTTTTCGTCAAGCACAACAAAGTCAATAGGTATTGCCTCGCCGCGCGGTACGGTATTTTTGTACGGCACTGCTTTTATACTTTTCGGCGCGCCTGCTGTTACTAAAGTATCGCTTACTATCTCTCTGCCGTCCTTGTCGCAGCCGACCATTTTCAGAATTCCTTTTTCAAAAGGTATATCCCAGATCGCCTGCTCCGTCTTGTTAATTGCTTTTCTGCCGTGCGATACGCCGTTTACAAAAACTTCGGCATAATCGCAGTTGGTGCATGACATAACGCGCACCTTTTCGCCCTCTTTAACGTCAAAGCTCCAGTGTGGCAGCGCCTTGCACACCTTTTCATCTTTGAATATCGCCCTGCTCAACCAGTAGCCCGATTTGGGGTTGCCGCATATATCCATCATGCCAAAATAACTTGACACCGCAGGCCACGGGCATGGGGTAGGCTCGCCTAGGTAGTCAAAGCCCGTCCACATAAAGCCGCCCATAAGGTACTGACGTTTAAGTATTTCTTTCCATGTATCTCTTACGGTGTTGCCCCAGTCGGAGGAATTTTCGTCATAGTCGGCAATGAGATTTTTGTCTATATCTGTTTCAGTACAGCCCCTTACCGTGAAATATGAAGTCGTTTCACTGCACACGACAGGCTTGTCGGGGTACTTGTTTCTGAAATCGTCAAACGCCCAACTCTGATAGTTTATACCCACGATATCAAGCGAGGCACCTGCGCCGCTGTCCTCGAGTATGCCGCCGTTCATGGCTGCCGTTACAAAGCGCGTATCATCAAGCTTGCGCACTTCCTCTCGCATACGTTTTGCCATTCGCTGACCTTCATAGGTATATTGCAGCGGCTCTTCGTTGAAAATCGAATACATAACAACGCTTGGGTGGTTTCTGTCACGAAGCACCATTTTTCTCAGCTGCTCCAGCTGATCCTCACCCGTTTCAAAGTTGCGGTTCTCGTCCATTACGAGCATACCCTGCCTGTCGCACTCGTCCAGAAGCTCTTTTGACGGCATACCGTGCGCGCACCTGTAGGCGTTGCTGCCCATTTCTTTCAGCTTTTTTATGCGGTACTCGTGCAGGCTGTCAGGCACTGCAACGCCCACGCCGCCATGGTCTTGGTGGTTGCAAGTACCGTAAAGTTCAACGTGTCTTCCGTTTAAGAAAAAGCCCTTGTCGGCATCTATAGAAATAGTTCTGAAGCCAAAATCTACCGTTTCGCAGTCAGCCTCTGCGCCGTTTTTAAGTATCTTCACGGTGCATTTATACATATCCGGCGTGTCTATATCCCACACGAACGGGTCTGCGCACACGCCGCTCAATACAATGCTATTTCGCGAATACGCTTTTAATGACAAGTTTTTTTCTGCTGCCATTACGGGCGCGCCGTTTTTATCGGTAACTACCGCCTCTACAGTGACTTCTTCATCGGTATAGCCTGTATTCTCAACATCAGTATAAATATTTATGTTCCAGTCGGTATCACTTGTTTTTTCGGTCTTTACGAACACCCCGAACTGCGCGGTGTGGCACTTGTCTTTAACGGTAAGGTCAACATGGCGGTAGATGCCTGCGCCCTCATACCACCAGCCCTCCCAGCCGGTCGCATCTACAAAAACTGCAAGAATATTCGGCTCTTTTCCAAAGTGCGCCCTGTCGGTTATGTCTATAGTAAAAGGCGCATAAGCTGTATAATTTCTGCCGAGTACAGAGCCGTTGAAATACACCGTGGCATCTTTTGCAACGCCCTCAAATGTTACCAGCAGCTGTTTTCCGTCAAAGCTATCGTCAAGATAGAAGACCCTTCTGTACCACGCGCTGCCCTTAGGCTTAAAGCCCCACGAACCTACGCCGTTTTCATCGAAAGGAAGCTTTACAGACCAGTCATGCGGCAGGTCTACCTTTTCCCATTCAGTGGAATTGAACGCGCTTTCGGCAGCGCCGCGAGCCGAACCTGCTTTTGCTCTGTTATAAATATCGCAGTGGGCAGAGTCTATTCCCTCGTCCTTACCGCCCAGTTTGAACGACCAGCCTTTATCGAGCGAATACACTTTTCTGGGATTTGCCGTGTTGTTCATAATGTCATCTCCGTTATGAATTTGCCCACTTCAAGTCACATTCAAAGTGGGCATAAACTTTTATTCTGCTTTGGGCTTGTTTTTGCCTGCGTTCCTTACCGCCTGCTTTTGCTCTCTTATCTCGTTGAGGCTCTTTACAAGCGCTCTTTCGGCGGTATCTAAAGTATAGGCTATGTTATCCGACATTGCCGCCTTTATCTCTTTATCCATATTGTGCGCCTTTGCAAGTATATCGTTAGCCTGCTCTCTTGCCTGCTTGGTAATGGCATCGTTGGCAACGAGTATTTTAGCCCTGTTCTCGGCAGCTGCTATTATGTCCTCCGCTTTCTTGTTAGCGTCGGCGATTATCTTCGACCTGTCGGCAAGAGTCTCCTTTGCCCTTTTTACTTCGGTAGGTATATTGTACCTCAGGTTGTCGATAAATTCGCGCATCTTGTCTACCTCTATCATAGCTTTTTTGCTTGAAAAAGGCACGGCAGGGGCGTTATCGAGCATATCTTCCATAAGGTCAAGTATCTCATCGATCTTCATATTCATCTTCTCCTTAAAGTGTGATGTCCGTTATTTTTTATATCTATATAAAATGTTCGCAAGGAACATGAATGTTCAGATCTTTCTGAGGCGCGTTTTTATCATGTCGTGAATCTGCGGCGGAACGAACGTGCTTATGTCGCCGCCGAGGCGCGCTATCTCTTTAACAAGACTGGAGCTCATATACATATTCTCCTGACTTGTGGTGAGAAACACCGTTTCAGCAGCGGGATAGAGCTTTTTGTTTGCAAGCGCCATTGAAAACTCATACTCAAAGTCGGTAACGGCGCGCAGACCTTTAACAATAGCTGTAGCCTGTCGCTCTTTCAGATAGTCCGCAAGCAGCCCGTCCCAGCAGTCCGCAACAACGTTGTCCCAACACCTCACGACGGCGTGTATCATATCCAGTCTTTCGTCAATGGTGAACGACGGCTTTTTCTGCGAATTGAACGAAACCAGCACTATGACCTTATCAAAAAGCATAGACGCTCTTTCAATTATATCAAGGTGTCCATAGGTTATAGGGTCAAAGCTGCCCGGGCATACCGCTATCTTCCTCATTCACTGTCGCCTCCGTCGCTTAATGCCGCAGTTTTATACACTGTCAAAGCAATTTTTCCGTATTTGTATGTTCTGTACTTTTTTAAGCTACCGTATTCTTCCGCGAGCTGCAAGCCTTTTTCATGTTCGCAGACTACCGTGCCGCCCTCGCTTATATGCTTTTCAAGCAGCGGCAGCACCTTTTCAAGCGTGCCGTGGTTATAAGGCGGGTCTAGCAGCGCAATATCAAACCTTTCTGCTGTAGTATTCACAAAAGAGAACGCATCGGCATTCAGCACTTTTGAGCGGTCATCAAATCCGCAGGCTGATATGTTTTTCCTGACTATCTCTACAGCCTCTCTGCTGCTGTCAACAAAAACGCAGCCTTTCGCGCCGCGGCTTACAGCCTCAACACCCAGCTGACCGCTCCCTGCGAACAGGTCCAGCACATACGCCCCTGCGACCTCAAACTGTATTATAGAAAATATTGCTTCCTTCACCATGTCGGTGGTAGGTCTTGTAATATCCTCTCCACTAAGTGCATAGAGCTTTTTGCCTCTCGCCTCTCCTGTTATAACCCTCATAAGATCGGAAGTTCCTTTCAAAAAAGTCCATATAGAAATATTATAATACATTTTTTGCCGTTTGTCTATACGCATTTTAACAAAATAAGCAGCCTCAACTTAGCTAAAAGCACGAAAAAAGCTGTCCGAGCGCCCATTTACGGACATTCGCACAGCTTTTCAGCACGTTTTACTTCTGCAAATATTTTTTAAGATACATACCCGTATACGACTTTTTGCATTTAGCTATCTTCTCGGGCGTGCCTGTTGCAACCACCGTGCCGCCTTTGTCGCCGCCCTCGGGGCCCATATCTATGATGTAGTCTGCGGTCTTGATAACATCAAGGTTATGCTCTATAACAAGAATGGTATTACCGCCGTCGCACAGCCTTTGCAGAACGTCTATCAGCTTGTGCACATCGGCAGAATGAAGCCCCGTTGTAGGCTCGTCAAGAATATAGAACGTCCTGCCCGTCTGCCGCTTTGAAAGCTCGGTGGCAAGCTTTACTCTCTGCGCCTCGCCGCCCGAAAGTGTTGTTGCTGGCTGACCTATCTTTATATATCCCAGTCCTACGTCATAGAGCGTTTTCAGCCTGCGGTATATCTTTTCGTGGCTGCTGAAAAACTCCATGCCCTCTTCAACGGTCATTTCAAGCACGTCGTAAATGTTCTTGCCTTTGAAGCGCACCTCCAGCGTTTCGCGGTTGAAGCGTTTGCCGTGGCAAACATCGCAGGGAACGTACACATCGGGCAAAAAGTGCATTTCTATCTTTATTATGCCGTCACCCTGACAAGCCTCACATCTTCCTCCGCGAACGTTGAAAGAGAACCTGCCGGGCCCGTAGCCGCGCATTTTGGCATCTGCGGTGTTGGCGTAAAGGTCGCGTATATCGTTGAAAACGCCCGTATACGTTGCAGGGTTCGAGCGCGGTGTTCTGCCTATAGGCGATTGGTCTATACATATCACCTTGTCAAGATGTTCAACGCCTTCTATGTCGTCAAAGTCGCCGGAGCGTATGCGCGAACGGTTGAGCCTGCCTGCAAGTTCTTTGTAGATTATCTCATTTACAAGGCTCGATTTTCCGCTGCCCGAAACGCCCGTTACTGCCGTGAACGTGCCGAGCGGTATATCTACCGTTATATTTTTAAGGTTGTTCTGCCTTGCACCCTTTACGGTGAGCTTTTCGCCGCTTCCCTTTCTTCTCTCCTTTGGAACGGGTATTTTTATCTCGCCGCTGAGGTATTTTCCCGTTATAGATTCGGGGCATTTTATTATATCTTCCACCGTGCCGCTTGCGACCACATTGCCGCCGTGAACGCCCGGCCCGGGACCTATATCTACAATAAAATCGGCGCTGCGCATAGTGTCCTCGTCATGCTCTACAACTATCAAAGTGTTGCCTATGTCACGCAGGCGTTTGAGCGTTGCTATAAGCTTGTCGTTATCCCTCTGGTGCAGACCTATCGACGGTTCATCAAGTATATAAAGCACACCAACAAGCGACGAGCCTATCTGCGTTGCAAGGCGTATACGCTGGCTCTCGCCGCCCGAAAGAGTGCCTGCCGAGCGTGAAAGAGTTAAATACTCAAGTCCGACGCTTTTCAGAAAGCCGAGGCGCGAACGTATCTCTTTTATTATTCTCTCGCCTATTATTGTTTCCTTTTCGGTAAGTTTCAGTTTCTCGAAAAACCTGTCGGCGTCTACCACCGACATATCGGTAAGCTGCGCGATATTCACGCCGCCCACCGTTACCGAAAGGCTTTCGGGGCGCAGTCTTTTGCCATGACAGGCAGAGCAGTTCTCCTCGCTCATGCAGGTCTCGATATCGGCTTTTGAATAGTCGCTTGCCGACTCTGCGTATCTTCTTTCAAGATTGGGTATTATACCCTCAAACTCCGATTCATACCTGCTTGTGCCGAAGCCTGTTTTACGCTCCAGCTTTAGTTTTTCGCCGTTCGTACCGTACAGGAAAATATCTATCTTATCCTGCGGAATATCCTTTACGGGCATATTAAGGTCTACGCCGTATTTTTTTGAAATACCCTGAAAATACATCATAGCTATCGAGCCGTCATCGAGATTGTTCCAGCCGTTGGCTTTTATAGCGCCCTCCATAATAGACAGGTTCTTGTTGGGTATTATAAGTTCGGGGTCTATCTTTTTATATACGCCAAGACCCGTACACTTGGGGCAAGCGCCGAACGGGCTGTTGAACGAGAACATTCTCGGCGTGAGTTCATCTATAGAGATATTATGTTCGGGGCAGGCGTAATTTTGCGAGAACATCATCTCTTCGCCGCCTATCACGTCAACACTGACTATGCCGCCCGTGAGCTTTGATATGACTTCTATGCTGTCGGTGAGGCGTGACTTTATGCCCTCTTTTATGACGAGCCTGTCAACAATTATATCAAAGTTGTGCTTTTTATTCTTTTCAAGCTTTATAGGCTCCGAGAGGTCGTATGTTATGCCGTCAATTCGCACCCTTACATAGCCCGACTTGCGCGCCTGCTCTATCTCTTTCTGATACTCGCCTTTTCTGCCCTTTGCAATAGGCGCTAAAAGCTGTATGCGCGTGCCCTCTTCAAGCTCGCATATCTTGTCAACTATTTGATCGACGGTCTGATGTATTATCTCTCTTCCGCAGACGGGGCAATGGGGTATTCCTATCCTTGCATACAACAGTCGCAGATAGTCGTATATCTCAGTTACCGTACCCACCGTTGAACGGGGATTGCGTGAGGTGGTCTTCTGGTCTATAGAAATTGCAGGTGAAAGCCCCTCTATGCTGTCCACTTCGGGCTTGTCCATCTGCCCTAAAAACATTCTCGCATACGACGACAGCGATTCTACATATCGGCGCTGACCGTCAGCATATATGGTATCAAACGCAAGAGAAGATTTACCGCTGCCCGAAAGACCCGTCATGACTATCAGCTGATCTCTCGGCAGTTCTATGTTTATATTTTTAAGGTTATGCTCCCTTGCGCCTTTTATAACTATCTTATCTTTTGACATCTGAGGTCTTTCCTTTCGCTTTATTACTTTTCTCCTTTAAGCTCGGCTATCTTGTCGCGCAGAAACGCCGCGTGTTCAAATTCAAGCATCTTGGCGGCTTCTTTCATCTGCTTTGTAAGCTTGTCTATAAGCTTTGCTGTTTCAGCCTTAGAAAGCTTGCTCCTCTGCCGTGCAGAATACTCCACTTCTTCTTTGGTAGATATTTCGATAACGTCGCGTATATCCTTGACTATCGTCTTCGGGATAATGCCGTGTTTTTCGTTGTACTCCTGCTGCAAGGCGCGTCTGCGCTCTGTTTCTGTTATAGCTCTTTCCATAGAACCCGTAAGTTCGTCGGCATACATAATAACCTTGCCCTCTGCATTTCGTGCCGCTCTGCCTATCGTCTGTATAAGCGAGCTTTCGGAACGCAGAAAGCCCTCTTTGTCGGCATCAAGTATTGCAACGAGCGAGACTTCGGGCAGGTCAAGCCCCTCTCGCAGAAGATTTATACCTACAAGCACATCGAACTCGCCGAGCCTTAGGTCGCGTATTATCTCCATACGCTCGATGGTGTCTATATCGTGGTGCATATAGCGCACCTTTACACCGAAACCTTTCAGGTAGTCTGTCAGGTCTTCAGCCATTTTCTTGGTAAGGGTAGTCACCAGCACTCGCTGATTTTTCTCCACCCTAATATTTATCTCCGAAAGCAGGTCTTCTATCTGACCCTCTACAGGCTTTACCTCTACCACGGGGTCTAAAAGACCCGTCGGGCGTATGACCTGCTCTGCCACCTGCTGCGCTCTTTCGGTCTCAAAAGGTCCGGGCGTTGCGGAAGTAAAAATAACGTGCTTTATGTGCTTGTAAAACTCGTCAAATTTCAGCGGTCTGTTGTCGTAAGCCGAGGGCAGACGGAAGCCGTAATCAATGAGCGCCTGCTTTCTTGCCCTGTCGCCTGCATACATAGCCCTTACCTGCGGCACGCTTACGTGCGATTCGTCTATCAGCATAAGAAAATCGTCGGGAAAATGGTCAAGCAGCGTATACGGCTGACTGCCTGGCGCACGCCTTGCAAGCACCCTTGAATAGTTCTCAATACCGCTGCAAAAGCCCACTTCTTCAAGCATTTCCATATCATAAGTGGTGCGCTGTTCTATTCGCTGCGCCTCTATGAGCATATCTTTCTGCTTGAAGAACTCAACTCTTTCGCGCATTTCCTGCCTTATATCTTCAATAGCGGCTTTCATTTTTTCTTTGCCTACTATATAGTGGCTTGCAGGGAATATCGCGGCGTGGGAAAGCTTTGCGACTATCTCCCCCGTGAGCGCGTTTATCTGGCATATCCTGTCAACTTCATCTCCGAAAAACTCAACTCTTATCGCGTCGCCGTCCGAGTTTGCAGGGTATATCTCAACAACGTCGCCACGCATACGGAATTTGTTTCTTTCAAACGCCATATCGTTGCGCTCATACTGTATGCCTACAAGCTTTGCGGCAAGCTCATTGCGCTCCAGCTGCATACCCTGACGAATTGAAACAACCATACTTTTATACTCCTCAGGGTCGCCGAGCGAATATATACACGACACAGAGGCTACGACTATAACGTCTTTTCTCTCGGCAATTGCAGTGGTGGCAGAGTGCCGCAGTTTATCTATCTCGTCATTTATCGAGCAGTCTTTTTCTATATAAACGTCCTTGCCGGGGATATACGCCTCTGGCTGGTAATAATCGTAATACGAAACAAAATACTCAACGGCATTGTTTGGGAAAAGCTCTTTAAATTCAGAGCAAAGCTGTGCCGCAAGTATCTTGTTATGGGCAAGGACAAGCGTCGGCTTATTCACCTTTGCGATAACATTCGCCATTGTAAAAGTCTTTCCGCTGCCCGTAACGCCAAGTAGTATCTGTTCGCGCAGACCGTCCTTTACGCCCTGCACAAGCTTGTCTATTGCCTGCGGCTGGTCGCCCGTGGGTCTATATTCGGAAACAAGTTCAAAATGATCCATACCTGAATGACCTCCTTGCGGTCAAAGAACATCTGTTTCTATGATAACACATAAAGACTCGTTTGTCAAGAACATTTGTTTCAATTGTTTGGCTCAAGCAGCGGCAGATGTCCTGCCCTTTTCATTGAATATGTTTCACCGCTGCCGGAAACTATTATATGGTCAAGCAGTCTTACACCTATATGTGCAAGTATCTGCTTTACGGAGCTTGTTACAGCTATATCTGCCTCGCTCGGATCAGCTCCGCTGACGGGGTGATTATGCGCTATAAAAGCAAATTTTCCGCGCGCTCTGCCTGCCGCCTGTATTATTTTCATAGGCTTTACACCTACGGAATCTATATTGCCTACATTTATTATCTCGCAGTTCACTATGCGCAGACCGTTATCAAGAAAGCAGGCTACCAGTGTTTCAACTCGGGCAGATGCAAGAGTTTCCTTAAAATATTCGCACGCTTTGCCTACATTATAAAGTACCTGTTTTTTACTTTTGTTGCGGTAAGCGAAGATCAGATCGGGAATGTTGTTTATGAACAGCGCAGTTGCTTCGTCAAGCCCGAATCTTGCCACAAGCTGCTCTATGGGTATATCCACAATATTTGCAAGGTTTTTGTCGTCGGCAGACAGCTCTTCGGCTATCCTCTTTGCATCAGTCGACGGCATAGAATAGCAAAGGAGCGTTTCAAGCACGCCGCGGCAGTCTTTGCCCTCAAAGCCGCTGTCTATAAAATCATTTATGATATGTTCTCGCCACTGAGTTTCAGACTTTGACATATCCGCTCCGCCTTTCATTTTAACGTCCGTATT
>CANRDG010000031.1 GCA_947629275.1 uncultured Clostridia bacterium
TCCGTCGGCGCAAATACAGTCTATGTCCATGTCCGCGCCTTTGCAGATGCCTATTATCCCTCTGTTATGTACCCTTACACTACCTCTTTCGGCAGCACAGAGCCTTACGATGCGCTTGAAATAATGGTCGAAGAAGCCCACAAACTTGGGCTTTCCTTCCATGCATGGATAAACCCTCTTCGCTGTCAGGCCGAAGAAAACTTTGCGAGCATGAGCGATGATTACCCCCTGAAAGAGTTCTATACCGAGCATTTCGGCGAGTATATAAATTCAGCAGACGGCAGCCCGTTTTTGTGGCTGGATCCCGGAGCCGAAGAGGTTAGGGAATATGTCGCTGATGCAGCGGCAGAGATAGTTTCCCGTTATGATGTTGACGGCATACACATCGACGACTATTTTTACCCCACCACCGATGGAGCTTTCGATAAGATAAACTTTGAAAAAAGCGGCGAGCAGGACCTTTCAAAGTGGCGTATGAGCAATACCACAAAGCTCGTCCTGCAAATGAATATGTCTATAAAAAATATCGATCCTACAGTAATTTTTGAAATATCACCACAGGGAAATATAAACAATAACTATCAGCAGCTTTATGCAGATGTCGGCAGCTGGTGCGCAAGCCCCCTTATCTGCGACTGTATAATTCCGCAGGTGTATTTCAGCTATGGCAGTACATCTCCCTACCTTGAAACGATAGGGAAGTGGAGCGAAATGACCTCCGACAGCGGCGTTAAACTGGTGATAGGCTTAGGCGTTTATAAAATTGCCGAGGAAACAGAATTTCTGGAGACAGAAAATATTATAGCCAAGCAGATGACAGACGCATTTTCACTTGAAAACGTCAGTGGCGTGGCGCTTTATAACTACTCAACGCTCTTTGAAAGCGATGTCTCACTTTCCGATAAAATGTCCTCCGAGCGCGAAGCTATCACTGCCTGTGCCAATTCACATACCGCAGACATAAGCAGCTGAAACACCCGAGCAAGGAAAATTTATTAAATTTTAATGAAACACTTGCCAATCGGCAGATTTTGTGGTACAATACTATTTAGTGAAAAATGAAAGGAAGTCGTTTTAATGGATATGTTTATCACAATGCTCGCCGATGAAGCAGCAAATACCAATACAATGGGCTATTTTTCAATAATATGGCTTGTAATAATTCTGGTCGTATTTTATTTTCTGCTCATAAGACCTCAGAGAAAAAAGGAAAAAGCCGATGCTGCTATGCGTGAAAAGCTCGAGGTAGGGGACGAGATAGTGACCGCAGGCGGAATAGTCGGTCTGATAGTTTCTATCAAAGACGATACCGTAGTTGTTGAAACAGGCGGCGACAGAAGCAAGATAAGAATAATGAAATGGGCAATAGCCAAGAACAATACCGAGCATGACGAATAAGCTCCATTTCGCATAAACTTTAAGTTTCCCGAATAAAATGATGTATAGCATCATTTTAGGAGGGATCTTTTTTGCCCAGATATATTCGCCGCCGCAAGCGCAAGATGTGTGATTCAGGGCTGTATACCATGCTGGTGTCAGCAGTAATGGGAATAGGAATGATAATAATTTGTCTTATGGGGTTCGCCTTTATCCTCAGCAGGATAAACGCCCCTGCCGTAATGGTGTCAGTCCTCGCTACCGTTGCCCTCGGCATAGGCGGATATTTCGGCGGCTATTTCTGCGCAAGAAAGCGCCGCAGAAACGGAATGTTCATGGGCGTAATGTGCGGCGTGCTGATATTTATGACCGTGCTTATATTCGGCGCAGTGTTCGCAAAGGCCGCTCTCGGCATATCATCAGCAGGTAAGCTTATGATAACCATGTTGTGCGGAGCGGTAGGCGGCATAGTCGGCGTGAATACCAAAAAGCACAGGTATTGATAAAAAGAGAGCTCTCACATCTTCGTGAAAGCTCTTTTTGTTTATCATCTTTAGTAAAGCCCCTTGATGTACTTCGCCGTGAACCTCTGCATTCTGCTCATCTTTTCATAGCATATCTCGCGTACCTTTTTCAAAAGCGCTATCATCTTCTCGTTTTCCTCGGGTGTTATCACGCCGCCGCTCATGCCTGCTTCTACAGCCAGTCCGCACGCAGCCCTCAGCTCATCGCTCAAGCACGTTATGTCTGTTTTTTCAAGCATCTCGCACAGCCTTTCGCACCTGTCCTTGTCCGAGATATTCTCACTGCACCTTATGCCAATGCACGCCAAATACATAAGCACAATGTCGTAAATGTTCACAGCGCGCTTGTTTTCGTCCGTCGTGCTTATGCTGTCTTTCAAACCGCGTTTTATCGCGCTTATGCACGCCAAATATGCCAAAACGAACATCGCGATTATAAGCGCCGCCGCGCCAACCGTCAGGAGTATGTCTTTAACTTTCGAGCTGCCCTTGCCGTCCGTATTTGCGTTTCCGCTGCCATTTTCGGTAGTCGTAATTGTCTCGCTTGCGCTGACCTGCGGAGCGGTAGTGACCTCGGGCGTTGTCGTGGTGCTTTCAGTAGTCGTCGTTACCTCCGTCGGCGTGGTGGTAGTGGTGGTCGTCTCACTGCCGGACGTAGTTACCGTGCTATTGCTGCCGTAGAAGTTGCTTACCGAAAGTGTCAGGTCAACAGGCAGCCAGCCCACCCCCGGGAGAAATACTTCTGCCCATGCGTGAGCGTAGTTGTCTTTTACGTCTATGGTATACTTGTTGTCGCCGTTTATCTTCAGACCGTTTCTCAGATCCGAAGAGGGTATCATGAATCCTTCTGCGTATCTCGCAGGTATGCCATAGTGCCGCAGTATCTCAACAGCCGCGCTGGAAAAATATGTGCATGAGCCGGTGTTCATGTCAGTCAGAAAATATTCAATAAAATCTCTGCCCTGCGGCGTTTTCGGGTTTTGCAAAGAGTATGTGTAGTGCTGCTCAAAGTAAGTTCCTATCGCACTTATAGCCGAATTTACGTGCGATATGTAGCTTATAATAAACGGCATACCGCTCATTGACGGGTATCCGCTCAATAGATCATACTGATCGTCCGTGACCCTCTGTTCCTCATAAAGCCTGTCCAGCTCACCAAGAACAGCCTCGTCAATGTTTATGTCCATTTGCGTGTAGTGGTCAAATGCGTAATTTGTGTAAATACACTCGTTCTCACGATCGCTGACCGACGAGACTTGATCCAAGTAATTGTCGTAAGCCAGCCTTGTAAGCGTATCAAGATCAGAATCCACAGTCCTGTTCGTGTAGTCGTTATTGTTCAGATCGTCCAGCAGTATCGGGTATCTTTCAGCTATAGTGCCGCCTTCGCGGTACTCTTTTATGTGCGCGTAATACTGCGGCTGATCCAGCCCCGCATTAAGATATATGTTTATGCCGCTTACCAGCTCTTCCATGTATTCTTCTTCAATACCCAGCTTCTGCACAAGCTTCGTCAGCGGCATCTGCTCCAGCACCGCCAAAGGGGTCACGCTCTCATCTTCCTGCGCTTTCTGTGCGTAGGTCGTTGCAAAATATGCAAACGTATCAAAATCGAAAGCGCTGTAGCTGTAATTATACGCGTTATCCATGGTGGGAAAATGCTCATTGCCCTCTATGAACGTTAACTCGTAGCTGCTTTTGTCGGCTGTTATGTTGTCGTATGTTACGTCCTTTATTTCTTTAAGCCCCAAAAACGACGAATAATATGGCGCAAACAGTGTTCCGCTTTTCATAAGGTCGGTTATTTTCGCTTCATTTTGTTTGAGACCGATATTTGTGAAGAAATAATAAGGCGAGCTTAAAGAATGCAAAGGATATTTACCTGCTGCCTCATTTATTGAAACCTTTTCGCTGCGCCAACGGCTGTCGGAATATTTTCCTGCCGCGTACCCTCTCAGATATATGCTGCCCCCCGGGTAGCTGTCAAATGCTATCTCCATAAGTGTTTTGTTCTGGAATCTTATGTCGTTTACCTTTCTGAGATCCCCCTTAGCCATGCCGCCCGATATCGACGCCGCGCCAAAGTCCGACATAGAAGGTATAAATGGCAGTTCTATGCCGCTAAGTTCCCTCAGCGTGTTTACTATCGTCTTTACGGAAAAATCATAGGTAAGGTTTTTTCGCATAATATTTATCTTGTCGCTGCGTTCATATCCCGAAAGCGCAGAGCCAAATATACCCATAAGCAAAGCCGCCGCCATAATTATGCACAGCTGTATTGAAAGCTGCCCGAACGCAGAGTTTTTCATGCCGCGCTGAGTCATGTAGAAAATGTTCTTTTTCTTCTGCCTTGTAAAAATGTTCTTTTTGCCTGCACGGTTAGCGTGGTAGTCATTCAGCTGCATAGCAAAAACGCATACCCACGCCGCAACCAACATAAACGCCGTAAAATAGTTGGGAGCATTGCCGTTGTAAAGACCTATCTCAGGCAGTATAAAGCTTACCGCAAACGTGAAAATAAAGTTTTTGGTAAGAAAAACGCTGTAGTATAATACCAGTATCATCAGTATCATGTAAGCGTGCAGAAAAAACGTTACCGCCGTGTCATTTGTAACACCGGTCACCACTGATCCCGGTATTTCAAACGAAGTACCCAGCAATTGCGCGTATTTGTCTATCAGAACAAACGCCCCGTATATCACATCGTCTCTCAGCCATATCAGCAAAAGTATGCAAAAGAGAACAGCAATGACCTTGTATGCCTTTTTTGGCGCAAAACAAAGAACTGCACTTAATAATATACATTCAAAGAAAGGCCAGAAAAACGGCATAGATACATCTATGTAGCTAAGTCCCGTTATTAAGCTGCACAGCGCGATAACGTTTAGAAGTATGTACTGTATGATACCCTCCGAGAACATATACTCGCGTTTGGTTATCATGCCAACGTCAGGCTGTATGCTTATCTTTGACGGACTGTCAAAATTCAGCTTTTTGCTTCTTTTCATTTTACGCAAACCTCTTGGTATATATCATGTTATCAGATTATCATGTCCGAAAGCGCAGACATACCGCTTTCTCCTCCAACAAAAATAAACTGCGTCATATCGTCGGTTTCCTGCGGCATAGGAGATTTTTTAGAATTTGGCAAACAGCATATCACGGTCTTTTTAAGTCCGCGCTCGTCGCTTCCCAGACAATCAAAAAGCTGCTCGTCCGCGCCGTCAGTGATTATAATAATGTGCGAGAACCTCGGCGCTTCACCGCTCCCCAGCTGAGAGAAATATCCGTATACCGCCCCGTAGGGGTCTGAAACGTCTGTCTTATAAGAAAAATTCATCGACAAAAAATTAAGATAGCTTTCCGCGTCAGCCACAGTCGCCGATATGTTTTTTCCGCCTGCGCTCCATATAAACGTGTGCAAAGCATCATTTTCCAGCATTGCAAAACTCAGCGATGCAGCAGCGCACATTATCCTGCTGTAGCTTTCGGCAATTCCGCTGTCGTTTTCGCTCATGTGCGACGGCGGACAAATTATGAACGCAATGTCATTGGATACAGGCTTTGAAAACTCCTTTACAATAAGCTCGTCCTGCCGCACCGATGCTTTCCAGTGTATGCGGTTCATCTTGTCGCCCGGGCGGTATTCGTGCAGCTGAAATATCTCCGAAGGGTCGTCGCCTGCCTGCCGCTTTGAGAACCTGTCGCTTTCGCTGTCAAAATTCTGGTATAGCGCCAGCTGCGGCTCAATGGGTATCATCTTCGGGCATACCATAACGCTCGTGCCGATGTTTTTGCAGCGCAGCCTTTTTGAAAACAGCCTTATCATGTCGTAAATGCGCGCCTTTATAAGCTTTACCTCAATTATCCCGCAGTACTCAGCCGAAATTTTCAAACATATCTGCTGCTCGTTTTTTGCAAACAGGGGAGTGTGTATCTCCAACCTTTTTTCAACGCCGTCAAGCAGATTTTTGTACCCCACGGTGATCTTTATGCAAGAGACCGCGAATATCGAATCGTTCTTTATACTGAGTACCACAGGGGCGATCTCACCCTCGCTGCAGCTGTTTGAAAGGCTCTGCATAGACATTTTTATCTTCCTTGCGGATATAAGCATGGCGATAAGCAAAAGTACGGGCGTAATTATCGCCGCCAAAAGCAGGTAAAACGAAAAAATATCAACGTACAGCACATAAAACAGCACGCAGCCTATAAGTATTATCAGATAAAAAATACCTATTATAAGCATATCATCTGTCCTTTGAAACGCGCGGCACAGGTATCTGTCCTATAACCTGCGAGAGTACGTCAGAGGCAGTCGCACCGCTTGCCTTTGCGCTCGTGCTTAAAAGTATCCTGTGCGCCGAAACGTTGTTGAATACGTATTTTACATCATCGGGCGTTACGTAATTTCTGCCCGTAAGTAACGCAGTCGCCTTTGCTGCCCTGCACAGCGCCAAAGAGCCTCGCGGACTAAGCCCCAGCTTTATCATCGGGTGGTTTCTCGTCGCATCTGCAAGCTTTGTTATGTACTGAAGTATAGCATCGTCAACGTAAATGTTCTCTGTAACTCTCTGCGCGTCTATAAGCTGTTCTTTCGTAATAACAGGCACCACCTTGTCAAGAGGATTCTTGTTTTGGCGTGCTTTCAGCATATCAACTTCGCTTTCAATGCTCGGATAGCCCATGCTCAATCTTTCCAAAAATCTGTCCAACTGCGACTCGGGGAGCATCTGCGTTCCCACAGAACCTATAGGGTTTTGTGTGGCGATAACGAAAAAAGGCTTTGGTATCTCACGCGTAACGCCCTCAACGGTTATCTTGCCTTCCTCCATTATCTCAAGCAGCGCCGACTGCGTTTTGCTCGAGGTACGATTTATCTCGTCGGCAAGAAGAAGATTGCACAGCGCCGCGCCCTCCGAATACTCAAAAGTGCCTTTTTCCTTGTTGTATATTGAAAATCCCGTAATGTCGCTCGGCAAAACGTCGGGCGTGAACTGTACGCGCTTGTAGTCAAGCGAAAGCGCCTTTGAAAACGCCAGTGCCAAAGTCGTCTTGCCAACGCCGGGGTTGTCCTCCAAAAGAATATGTCCCTTTGAAAGTATGGCAATAAGAACGGATATTATAATATCGTCCTTGCCCACTATAACTTTTTTTACCTCGTCTACCACCGCTCGAGACCGCTCCAGTACCGCGGCGTGTTCCTGCGAAACTTTGTTCATCGGTATCATTCCTTTCAATTTTTCTTTTAGTATTTCTATATAGAAAAGAAGTGCATAATTTCCAAACAAGCAGAAAAATTATCATACATATATAATTATACAATTTTTTCGACAGAATTGCAAGAGTAAAATATTCAAGTCATAACGCAGTATCTTGCAACATATTATTATGTAGGACGACCCCTTATGTTAAACGGAAAGGAACGACCATATGGAAAAGCAGATAAGCAAAATAGACGGTGTTTTAGGGCTTTTGCCGGACGAGCTGTCTCAAAGCGTGCGCATGATACCCGAACTCGAGCGATACCGCATACAGGAAATAAGACTTAGGCGTGATAAATTTTTATCCTCCACAGTTTTTGACAAGGAATATTTTATCCGCGCCGACGGCAAGCTTGTAAATACCCCCGAGCAGGCTGTCAAAGTCAGCGGCGACAATATAGATACCGTCATGAAACGCGCGCTCCAATGCTCCGTGCATAGTTACGCAAAAGAAATATCTGACGGATATATGACAGTCGCAGGCGGCTGTAGGATAGGCTTCTGCGGCACTGCGGTACTCAGCAGACCCGTGAATTATACCGTAGAAACGGTCAAAAATATATCTTCCGTAAATATCCGCATCGCGCGTGAAGTATTAGGCTGTGCCGACGAAATAATGCGCAGCGTGTTTGCTTCCGACCTTAAAAGCCTGCTGATAATAGGTGTGCCGTCCAGCGGAAAAACAACAGTCCTGCGTGACCTTTGCCGCTCTTTGGGCAAGAAATACAGACTGTCTGTAATAGACGAGCGCAACGAAATAGCCGCAGTCTCGGACGGCAGAGCATATAACGATGTCGGCATACTTACCGATATTTTCACATCTTACGATAAATTTGACGCCATAATGACTTCCGTCAGGGTAATGTCACCAAACGCCTTGGTGTGCGACGAAATAGGGTCAAAAGAGGATATGCGCGCCCTTGAATATGCCGTAAATTCGGGAGTAAAGCTCATTGCCACCACCCACGCCCCCGACTACGACAGCGCAAAACGCCGCAGTGGTGTTTCAAAGCTTATCAAGGACAAGGTGTTCGATTATGCCTGCGTTTTGGGTACCGGCAGTTTGTGCGGCAAGGTCACGCGCCTTGTGAAGATAACAAATGATTAAGATACTCGGCGCGGCGGCAGTGGTGATGTGCGGCGGTATACTCGGCACGCGAAAATCAAATTCCCTGCGCGAAAGGCTGCGGCAGCTTAAGCTCCTGCAAAAGGCTTTTTGTGATATTTCCATAGCCTTGCAGTATGGCAGCGCTACCACAGGCGAGATAATCTCCATGCTCTCACGCAGCGATAAATTATCATTTTTTGCAGAGCTTGACCCGCTCGATCTGCCGCGCTCGCTTCGTGGCAGCGAAAGTTTTTCCGCCCTGTGTATAAATGCCGAAGAACGCGCCATAGTGTGCGATGTGTTTTCGCAGCTTGGCTGTACCGACCTTGCCACGCAGCTTTCAATGATAGAATTTGCCAAAGCAAGGCTTTCCTCTGCCATAGCCGCCTGCGAGGAAGAGTGCGGCAAAAAATGCCGTCTTTACGATACCCTGGGCTTTCTCGGCGGCATATTTGTCTCACTGCTAATAATTTAGGATATGAAAGGTCATCAGTGGAATGGACATAGATCTTATTTTCAGAATAGCCGCTATAGGCATAATTGTCGCAGTGCTGAATCAGCTTTTAAAACGTGCCGAACGTGACGAACAAGCGCTTATGACAACGCTGGCAGGTCTGATAGTGGTGCTTTTTATGATAATCACCGAGATAGGCGGCTTGTTCGAGAGCATAAAGAGCATTTTCGGTATATACTGATGAGCATATTCAGCGTGTGCGGTCTTATACTATGCGCCTGCGTTATCGCAAAACTTATCGGCAGGCAAGACCCCGATATGAGAGTGCTTATCTCTCTTTCGGCGATAATACTTTCAGCCGCAGGATATATGGACAGTTTCAGCAGCGTTGCAGACAGGCTCAGAGAGCTTTTCGATACCGCAGGAATAAACAGCGAGTATGTGTCTATCCTCCTGCGCGCAGTCGGCATATGTATCGTAGCACAACTTTCCGCCGATTGCTGCCGCGATTGCGGAGAGAGCGCCCTCGCCTCGCAGATAGAGATAGTCGCAAGGGTATCTCTGCTCGTTATCTCACTGCCGCTTTATACCGCAGTGATTCAGCTCGTCACAGCCCTTATAAACAGTTAGATATGGAAAAATCAAAGACAATGAAATTATCAGTATATTTACGCTTTTTTGCAGTATTGCTCGCCGCGGCTGCATTTGTTATGTTTGTACCGCCCGTAACTGCTTTTGCAGACTATTCGGAAGATATAGCACAGCAGCTTGGCAGTGCCGCAGAAAGTACCCTGAATGACGAAGCCAAAGATGCTCTGGAGCAGAGCGGCTTTGACGACATAGGTTCTGCCTCAGCGGACAAGCTTACATTCGGAGGCATTGTAAAATACATAGCCAAAAGCATTTCGGGACAGGTATCGCTGCCGCTTGCGCTTTTGGGCAGACTGCTCGGCATAATACTAATATGTACCATGTTTTCGTCACTTTCAGATGCCTCGGGCGAACTTAGCAGCGTGCTGGGCATAGTGGGAACTCTGGCGGCGGCAGGTGTGCTTTATGAGCAGATAAATAATGCTTTGTCGATCGTGTGTATCATGCTCGGCGAACTCAACGCCTTTATGATAGCGTATATCCCAGTGTTTGTCAGCCTGCTTACAGGCGGCGGATTTGCCACGGCGGCATCGGGTTATTATATCTCGCTTATGACCCTTTGCGAAGTGATAAACATAGTCTCCGAAAGGCTCATAGTGCCGCTTTGCAGCGTAATACTCGCCGTCTCGGTCGCCGAGAGCATATGCCCTTTGTATTCGTCAAGCATATCTTCAATGATGAAAAAAGCCGTACAGTGGTCGCTCGGCGTGGCTGCCACAGCTTTCGTCGGCGTGCTTTCAATAAAGAGCATAATAGCCTGCGCCGCCGACAGCGTAGCAGTAAGAGCCGCAAAATTCACAGCCTCAAGCTTTGTACCTGTAATAGGCAGCGCCGTAGCAGACGCATATACCACAGTAAGCGGCAGTGTTGCGCTTATACGCTCCGCGGCAGGCAGCTTTGGCGTTATGGCAGTCTTTTTTACCGTAATTAGACCCATAGCCGCAGTTCTTTTACTCAGCGCCTCGGTAAAAATTTCAGCCGCAATTGCCGATATTCTCGGTCAGAAAAACGTTGCAAGACTGCTTTCGGGCGCTGCAGATGTTTTTTCAATAATTCTGACCATTGCAATACTTATGAGCCTTGTCTTCATAATCGCCACCGCCATAATGATGCTCATGTGCATAAACGCAGTATGATCAGCGTAAAAGGAGCGTGAAAAAAATGCTGAAAGCCGCAATACTGGCAGGGTGCGCAGTCGGTGTGGCTGCTTCTCTTGCAGACATTACCGTCAGCCAAAAATACCGCACGCAGATACGTACAATTATCGCGCTTATATTGATAGTCGTCATATCAGGCCCTTTTATGCAGACCGACTTTGACTTGTTCATATCACGTTATATCGAGGATATGGACATCATAAAAGAGGAAAATATCTCTCAGCAGGCTATGGCGCAAAACGTCCTCCAAACCGCTGAGGATAACCTTTCGGAATATATCTCGGCAAAACTTGTTTCAGCCGGAATAAAACCACAGTATGTCAGCATAGAATTAACTGTAACGCAAGACGGGCAGGTGCAGGTCAGCCGAACAAACGTCGTTATAGACAAAGAAGACTTAGAGTTTTACGACGACATAAAGCGCATCGTTTCAGATGAGCTTTTGCAGGGAGAGGTAAATGTAAGTTGGGAGGATAAAATTGCTGAAGAAACTAAAACATAGGCTTTGCGACCCCAAAACGGGTAAGCTGAAAACAAACGTTATCGTCGCTATAGGCTTAATAGGCATAGCCCTCATCTTTATTTCGGGTCTTGACTTTGGAAAAGACCGCGTTCCCGAAGAAACTGCTGAACCTGAAACTACAGCAAGCGCGGAGGCTTTTCGCACCGAGCAGGAAAAACGCCTTAAAAATATTCTTTCCGAAATTTCAGGGGCAGGTAAAGTCGAAGTCATGATCTCGGTCGAAGGCTCAACAGAATATGTCTATCTTCAAAAGACCGAGAATAAGTCAAATACCGCCGATGGCGAACAAAGCATAAACTACCGCAGTGAACCCGTCGTCATAAAAGACGGCAGCCCCGTAATTTCAAAGGTCGTCAGCCCCAAAGTCACAGGCGTCCTGATAGTTGCCGACGGCGCAGGCAGCGCGGCAATTGACGAAAAGCTTATAAATGCCGCAGCCGCAGCTTTGGGCATATCTACAGCAAACATCTGCGTTGCCCCCAGGTCAGGCTGATACTAATATTTGAAAGAAATATATAAATATTTTACATAATTTGAAAGGAATGTTTTTTATGAAAAAACCACACGTTGTTATCGGAAAGCAGCAGATAATCCTCGCAGGAATGACACTTATACTCGGTCTTGCCGTGTATATCAACTATGTCGCATCGCAGACCGCGCCCGAGCTTAAAGCCACCGAGGTAATAGCAGGCGGCACAAGTATAGCATACGGCGATACCCAGTCGGTAAATGGCGCAGCGCCCGACAATGCCGAGTATTTCGCGCAGGCAAGGATAGACAGAACTCAGTCCCGCGACGAGGCTATAGAGACCCTCTCGCTCATTATGAACGGCGGTGACTCCACCGCAGAGGAGCAAACAGTCGCCACCGAAAGCGCAGTCGCTATGAGTAAGCTCATAGAAGCCGAGAGCAAGGTAGAAAACCTTATAATTGCCGCAGGATTTGAGGATTGCGTGGTCTATCTTGACGGAGAAACAGCGAATATAGTGGTAAAATCCGAAGGTCTTACAGCCCAGCAGGCAGCGCAGATAAAAGCCATACTCCTCGGCGTTGTTGACGTTAAAAATGAAAATATCAGAATTTTTGACGTAAACTAGTTGTACTTATTGAAAATATGTGCTATAATAGAAGTAGCAGTGCGGCATAGCGCCCACAAGGCACAACTTCTATACAGCAGGAGGTATTTTCATGGAGAAAACAGAAAAGGACGTTAAGGGCAGACTGATGATAAGCGAGGACGTTATTTCCACAATTGCGGTAAACGCCGTCAAGGATATAGACGCAGTAAAGGAGATAAAGCCGCAGCCGAAGTCGGTCATAGATATAATAACCCAAAAGCCTGAGAGCCGCCGTGTAAAAGTAGGCTATGTCGATGACGTGGTAGAGCTTGCAATAAGCATTTCGGTCAAGAATACCGCAAAAGCAACAGCGGTGGCAGAGCAGGTGCAGGAAAAGGTAAAGTCTGCCGTGCAGTCTATGACGGGGCTTACCGTGGCAAGAGTTAATGTAACGGTCGCTGATATAGCTTTTGACTGAATAGTGAACGTGGTCGAGCCTGCTCCCTTATGGGGGTGGGTCAGACTGCTTTTGTGTTAATGTGTTAAAATACATAAGGACGGTAAAATTATGCCTACAAGACATGAAATAAGAGAAACAGCCTTTATAATCTGCTTTGAGGAATTTTTTGTCGGCGGAGACATCGAAGAGATATTCGAGATAGCCGAAAGTTTCGCAGGCCTGCCTGTGAATAAAGACGTCAAAAAGCTTGTAAAGGGCGTTTTGGAAAAGAAAGACGAACTGGACGGTATGATAGCCAAGTACAGCGATAAAAGAACGGTAGAAAGAATACCGCGGCTTGACTTAGCAATTTTGCGTATAGCCATCTATGAGTCCCTCTATAACGACAGAGTGCCTGTAAACGTCGCGATAAGCGAGGCGGTGCTTTTGGCGCGCGCGTATGCATATAACAGCGATGTTTCATTTATAAACGGCGTTCTCGGCTCGTTTTCAAGAGATCTGGAAAAGAAAGAAAATGGCTGAATACATTCTCGGTATAGATACCAGCAACTATACCACCTCGTGCGCCTTCCTTGATATGGCAACTGGCGATGTTCGGCAGCAAAAAATGCTTCTCCCCGTCAAAAAAGGCGAGGTGGGGCTTCGGCAGTCAGATGCGGTATTTCACCATACAAAGCAGCTGCCCGTTCTTTTAGAAAAGCTCTTTGAAGGGCAGGGTAGACCGCAAATTTCTGCAGTGTGCGCTTCTTCACGTCCGCGATGGGTAAAAGGCTCGTATATGCCGTGTTTTCTCGTCGGCGAGGGCGCGGCAAGGTCAATATCAGCAGTAACAGGTTGTGAGCTTTACCTTACAACCCACCAAACGGGTCATGTGCTTGCGGCGCTCTATTCCGCGGACAAGCTCGGTTGGCTGTATGAAAAGCAGCCGTTCATAGCGTTTCATGTCAGCGGTGGAACTACAGATGTTCTTTTGTGTACGCCGCAGAATGACAACCTTCTCGATATACAAACCATATGTTGCTCGCTTGACTTAAAAGCAGGACAAGCCATTGACAGGGTAGGGCTTATGCTCGGGCTTGATTTTCCCTGCGGCAAACAGCTTGAAGAGCTTGCAAACCACGCAGATAAGCGTTATAAATGTAAAATAGTTTTGAAAGACGGCTGCTGCTGCCTTTCGGGTATAGAAAATCAGTGCGCCCAAATGATAGACAGCGGCGAAACGCGCGAAAATGTCGCTAAGTTTTGCCTTGACAGCATTGCAGACGCGCTTTTGGGAATGACAGAGTATGCATATAAGACCTGCGGCAGGCTGAACACCGTCTATGCAGGCGGCGTAATGTCAGATAAGCTTTTGCAAAACGCAATTTCAGAAAAAACATCGGCGGCGTTCTCAGCGGCTGAATTTTCGTGCGATAACGCGGCAGGCACAGCCATTTATGCCGCAGCTGAAAGAGGATGTGTAAAATGGCATCTACACTAACGGTATCACAGTTAAATCGGTATCTTGCCATGAATATAAAGCAGGATATGAAACTCAATAACATAGCCGTAACGGGCGAACTTGCCGACCTTAAAGCAAATTTCCGCAGCGGTCATATGTACTTTTCTATAAAAGACAGCGATGCCAAAATAAGCGCGGTAATGTTTTCTTCCTGCGTGCAAAGGCTGCGTTTTATGCCCGAGGACGGTATGCAGATACTTGCTTTAGGCAGTATTGAGTATTACGAGCGCGACGGCAAAATGGAGATCAAATGTACTGATATGACACCGATTGGCGAGGGAGCTCAAAAAGCCGCCCTCGAAAGAACAAAGAAAAAGCTTTCACAAATGGGCGTTTTCAGTGATGAAAATAAAAAGAAGCTTCCCGAAAGCCCCCGTAGAATAGGCGTTATTACATCGCTTGACGGAGCGGCTGTGCATGATGTTTTAAGCGTTATAGAAAGGCGTTTTCCGTCAGCACGGGTAGTAATTTCGCAAACTTCGGTGCAGGGCGTGTATGCCGAGCAGGATATTTGCAAAGCCATAAAACGCGCCGATGATTCGGGCTGTGACGTGCTTATTTTAACTCGCGGCGGCGGCTCGGGCGAGGATCTGAAAACTTTCAATGCCGAAAGCGTTACCATGGCGGTGTATAACTGTAAAACGCCTATTATCTCCGCTGTGGGGCATGAGGTAGATACCACCCTTTGTGACTATGCCGCAGATATGCGCGCGCCAACGCCCTCCGCAGCAGCTGAAATAGCAGTGCCGCAGTCAAAAGACCTTTCAAAAACTTTGGCTATATACGAAAATTCCATAAATACCGCCATAAAAGCCATGCTGAATGTGTACTACAGCCGCTTTGAAAGGCTCTGCGGCAGAATGTTGTCCTCGTCGCCTTTCGGTGTTATAGAAAAATATGAAACTAAGCTTTCGCTGCTTGATAAACGTATAAATACCACCGTAAATGCGGCTGCCGCAGCGCGTTTGCATACCCTTGAAAGAGAGTATTCACGTCTTTGCGCGCTAGACCCTCTTGCAGTTTTGAAGCGCGGATATGCCCATGTTACAGACGAGAACGGCAAAACTATAACAGCCGATAGCGCGAATGTCGGCGATATCGTGAATATAAAGACCGCAGAACTTGATATGACGGCAAAAATACTTACAGTAAACAAAAACCAGTAAAGGGGCTGTAAAAATATGAACAATGACATGACAGTTGAAGAGGCTCTCAAGCGCCTTGAACAAATAAACGC
>CANRDG010000032.1 GCA_947629275.1 uncultured Clostridia bacterium
CTATGAACGATACAACTAAGCTAATACTAATATATATGGGTGTGCTTGGCTTTATTACATTTATAATGTACGGTATTGACAAAGCAAAGGCAAAATCCCATAAATGGCGTATTCCCGAAAGAGTTTTACTTGGTATGTGCATGATAGGCGGCATAGTTGGCGGCTGGCTGGGTATGTACGTTTTTAGGCACAAGACAAAGCATATGAAATTTCACGTTGTACAGATACTTGCAAGCATTCTGTGGGGCATATGCATAGCGGTTTCAGTAACAAAATTATAAAAAGGCAGCGTTTCCACCGTATTTTGGCGGAAGCGCTGTTTTTTCAGCAAAGTTTTTCAAGAGAACGCTTTATCTGGCGGAGTATTCGTTTTTCAAGTCTTGAGATGTACGACTGCGATATGCCCACCTCGTCTGCGACTTCTTTTTGGGTGCGTTCTTTATACCCTGCAAGACCGAAGCGCATTTGCATTATAGTGCGTTCGCGGTCGCCGAGCTTTTCTATCTGCTCTAAGAGAAGCCGCTTTTCGGTCTCGCTTTCAATGCCGCGTATCACAATATCATCGTCCGTGCCCAAAATGTCGCCAAGCAGCAGTTCGTTGCCGTCCCAATCAACATTGAGCGGTTCGTCAATAGAAATTTCTTTGCGCGACTGTGATGTTTTCCGCAGAAACATAAGTATCTCGTTTTCTATGCAGCGCGAAGCATATGTAGCAAGCTTTATATTTTTGTCGGGGCGAAAGGTCTTTACTGCCTTTATAAGACCTATTGTGCCTATTGAAATAAGGTCCTCAATGCCTATACCTGTGGTCTCAAACTTTTTTGCTATATACACCACCAGCCGCAGATTATGTATTATAAGAAGTTCATGCGCTTTTTTCTCGTCAACTTCCAAAAGTTCAAAGGCTTTTGTTTCTTCTTCTGGGGTAAGCGGCGGCGGCAGGGCTTGGGATCCGTTTATATAGTCCACGCGCTGTTTGCCAAACAATCTGCCGAAAGCTGTTTGTACCCTTTGCAAAAGCATTTTTAATAATTTCAATTATGTCACTGCCTCTCTGAATATTCTTTTGTTCTAACAAAAAATATATATTTATCTTAGCAAACACGGGTTGAATATAGCCTGCTCGCTGCTGCCCTCAACTATGCCTATAGTTGCCTTCAGCGGCTTTGTATTGCCCTTACCGTCGCATATCCTAAGTTCCTGCGGTTTGGCAAGCCACATAAGCGAATCGCCGCTTACCGTTGAATATGGCATAAGCCTGAACCCTCGCGGCAGAGTTTGAGCAAGTTCCCAATCAGTGCACATTTTATCACTTACGCATACTATCACGGGCGTGCCGCTGAGATGATCACGCGCCATGTTTCCGGTATCTGCAAGGGCTTCAAAGGTATAGCTTTTGTCGTTTATCTTAAAAAAAAGCTTATATGCAGTATTGTTGTAAATATGTTCGGTGTATATCCTCTCGGCTACGGAAACAAGAGTATAGCAGGCTATACACGAAAACACAAGAGTTATAACAGAAACATCAAAGTACACAGTACCGTAAATTATGTATATCCTGCCGCAGCCAGTTATGTACCAAATAATATATACTGCTGCCAGAAAGGTCATATACGCTGCAAGGTATGCAAATGTTCTTTTAAAGAGTTTGCGTGGACTTAATGTATTGAAAGCAACGGCACAGACTATCACGGAAACAATGATTTTTATAACTGCCGCTGCCGCCATACTGCCTGTAAGCACAGAAAGCGATGACAGCGCGCCTATCGCGGCGGCTGCAAAAGTTCTGGGTACAGACACTCTTATATGCAGAAAACTTGCCGCGGCGCTTACAAGCACTATACAAACCGCAAGATTCGTTACAAAAAGAACGTCCACATACAGCTTGATCACAATTGTCCCCTCCCGACATTTAATTATATTTACAGCGGTATAAAAAATATGTCGGTTCGGGTACGCGAGACAATAAAAAACGAGCGCACCCGTAAAGGCGCACTCGCACGATATGTAATTTACAATTATTTGCGGCTGTCAAGAATTTTATATAAAAGTCCGTACAGCTGCACGCTCTCATCATGGGAAAGAGAATTGCATGATGCCATTTTTCTTGGTATGTCGACCGCTTTGTCCTTCAGAGCATCACCCTCGGTGGTCAATGAAACTATCAGATTACGCTCGTCCTTTACGGAACGTTTACGCGCAAGAAGCTTTTTTGCCTCCATCTTTTTAAGAAGCGGCGTAAGAGTTCCCGAATCCAAAAACAAAAGGTCGCCGAGTTCCTTTACGGTCATCGTCTTATGCTCCCACAAAGCCATCATTACTATATACTGGGTATATGTAAGATCAATTTCATCAAGAAAAGGTTTATACTGCTTTATTATCTCTCTTGAACAGGCATACAGCGGAAAACAAAGCTGGTTGCTGATTTTGAGAACATCATATTTACTGTCGCTCATGCTGATTACCCCCATTTTGATCGCAAATTATAAAATAAAAAGAATATTCGTTATATTTATTGTAGCACATTTAGTTTCATTTTGCAATCATTTTGAGAGAATTTTTAATATTTTTATACTTAAATTTTCAAATGCAGTAATTTTGGCATGAAAAAGTGGTCGTTTTCTGTTGAATATTTTTATAATTTTCGCGAATATATTTTTGTCATATCAACAAACAAATTGTGTATGCGCGTATCGTCTGTAAGCTCGGGGTGAAAAGACATGGCAAGAATGTTTTTATACCTGACCGCAGTTATCCTGCCGTCAGTAACGTTCAGTATCTCAACTTCTTTGTCATCTGCAAGGGTACGCTCAATATACGGCGCGCGGATAAACCGCATGGGAAAATTTTTGATACTGCCGATATCACCCACCGCCGAAAAGCTGCCGAGCTGTCTGCCATAGGCGTTACGGCATACGCGCACGGGCAGGAAACCGAAACAGGTCTGTTCACCGCCCGTAATTTCCTTTGCAAGAAGTATAAGTCCTGCGCAGGTGGCAAGCACGGGCACGCCGCTGTTTATGCGCTCTTTCAGGATCTCAAGCATATCAAGTTCACAAAGGAGCTTGCGCTGAGTGGTGCTTTCGCCGCCGACCAAAACCAACCCTGTGAGATTTTGCGGTATATCATTCTTTTTGCGGATAAGTACGGTTTGGCAGCCAAGAGCGCGCAGCATTTTTTCATGCTCTTCAAACGCCCCTTGCAGCGCTAAAATGCCTAGCATTTGCCCCTCTCCTCCATGATGATCTCTATTTCCTTTTCGTTGATACCTACCATTGCCTCGCCCAAGTTTTCGGAGAGGCTTGCAAGCATTTCGGGGTCGTTGTAATTGGTAACGGCTTTAACTATAGCTGCGGCGCGTTTTGCAGGGTCGCCCGATTTGAATATGCCCGAGCCGACAAATACGCCCTCTGCGCCAAGCTGCATCATCAGGGCTGCATCGGCAGGGGTAGCTACGCCGCCTGCTGCAAAGTTTACTACCGGCAGCTTTTTGTTTTCGTGAACATATCTTACAAGATCAAGCGGCACTTGCAGCTGTTTTGCGGCTTCAAAAAGCTCGTCTTCGCGCTTTGCGGCGAGAGTTGAAATTTCACTTTGTATCTTTCTCATATGACGTACAGCCTGAACTATATCACCTGTTCCCGGCTCGCCTTTGGTGCGTATCATAGATGCGCCCTCTGCTATTCTTCGCAGAGCTTCGCCCAGATCTCTTGCGCCGCACACGAACGGAACGTCAAATCTGGTCTTATCAATATGGTAAATATCGTCCGCAGGGGTAAGCACTTCGCTTTCGTCTATGTAGTCTATCTCGATAGCCTGCAAAATCTGAGCCTCTGCAAAATGACCTATGCGGCACTTTGCCATAACGGGTATGCTTACGGCTTTTTGTATGCCTTTTATCATGGCAGGGTCGCTCATTCGCGAAACACCGCCTGCCGCCCTTATGTCGGCAGGTATTCTTTCAAGAGCCATTACTGCGCACGCGCCTGCCTGCTGCGCTATTACTGCCTGCTCGGGTGTGGTAACGTCCATTATAACGCCGCCCTTTAGCATCTGTGCGAGTTCTTTGTTAAGCTGATAACGATCATTATTCATAATATCTGTCCTTTCAAAAATGTATTGACTTTTAGTCTTGACTATAGTATAATCTTCTTGTGGCATTATTACAATAGCCAAAATAATTATTTTTGATAAGGTCAGATGATGATGTATGTTGACTTACGTTCTTGAAAAAACAGGCGCAGAACCTATGTACGTTCAGATATACAAACACATAAAGAAAGACATAGAAAACGGCGTTATAAAGGCAAATGAGAAGCTGCCGTCAAAAAGGGCTCTTGCCGAAAACCTTGGAGTGAGCATTATAACGGTAGAGAACGCATATAGCCAGTTGACATCGGAAGGATATGTCAAGGCACTGCCAAAAAGAGGATATTTTGCCGAAAACATATCTTCGTTTCAAGGTTATGTACATAACGAAAATACAGTTTTTGCTGAAAAAACAAATGTTACTTCGGCGGCGAAAGATTTTCCGTTTGCGATATGGGCAAAGCTTATGCGAGAGGAGCTGTCAAACGATCGCGAAATGCTTATGACCCGACCGCCGATAAGCGGTACAGAAAGGCTGCGCTGCGCGATAGCAAAACACATACGGCAGTTTCGCAACATAGACGTATCGCCTGACAGGATAGTTATAGGTGCTGGGACAGAGTATCTTTATATGCTGATAAACATACTTATCGGCGAGGGACTGACCTTTGGCGTGGAAGACCCGGGGTACTCAAAAATTTCCGACATATACTCATGTCTTGGTGCGAAGTGCGCGTACATACCTATGGAAAGTGACGGCGTTGACATTGCCGCACTGAAAGCCTCGGGCGCGGACATAATGCACATATCGCCCTCACACCACTTCCCTACCGGCGTTGTTACTTCTGTGGGAAAGAGATACGCCTTACTCGGCTGGGCCTCGGAAAAAGACGGTCGGTACATTATCGAGGACGACTACGACAGCGAATTTCGTCTTGCGGGAAGACCTATACCCTCAATGCTCAGTATTGACGCCGCGGACAGGGTGATATACATGAACACCTTCAGTAAGAGCCTTTCGCCGACGATACGCATAAGTTACATGGTGCTGCCGCGCTCTCTTACAGAGCGTTTCAGGAAAAAACTCAACTGCTGCTCCTGCACGGTATCGACCTTTGAACAGTACACTTTGGCTAAATTTATTGAAGACGGCTATTTTGAAAAGCACATAAACCGCGTAAAGCATCTTTACAAAAAGCGGCGCGATAATATGCTTGAAAAGACCTTGCAATATCCGCTGTTTGAGGGGTGCAGGGTGTCGGGACAGGATTCGGGACTGCACTGCCTTATTGAATTTGACACGCAGCTTAACGACGGAGAGCTTTTGAGTGAGGTGACAAAGCTGGGTTTCCACGCGCGGCTGCTGTGCGATTACTACAAGGAAAAGCCGAAAGAGCCGCTGCACACGCTTATTTTTTACTATGACTGATACATGCTGATTAAACGCATACTTTTCGGGTACAATTATAAAAAAGCTTTACGGAGGTATGTATATGTCAGGCAAAACGAAGATACAGAAAGTTTACGGGCGACAGATAATCGACTCGCGCGGTAATCCGACGGTAGAGGCTATAGTTGAACTTGCAGACGGCACTGTGGGAATGGGTATGTCGCCGAGCGGCGCTTCTACAGGCGCGCACGAGGCACACGAGTTAAGAGACGGCGACAACAGCAAATACGGCGGCAAGGGCGTTAAAAAAGCTGTTGAAAACATATCGGGCGTGATAAGCGACAAGCTGTACGGGCTGAACGCCTGCGACACCTACAGTGTTGACCGAGCGCTTATTGCGGCTGACGGCAGCGAGGACAAGTCGAATCTGGGGGCAAACGCTATTCTTGCGGTATCTATTGCGGCAGCCAGAGCTGCTTCACTTTCTCTGGGAATACCGCTATACCGGCTGCTGGGCGGCACCAGCGCAACGGTTTTGCCCGTGCCGATGATGAACATTATAAACGGCGGCGCGCACGCTAATAACGGTCTTGACGTTCAGGAATTTATGATAATGCCCATAGGCGCAAAATGCTTTGCACAGGCGTTAAGACAATGCACCGAGGTATATCACGCTTTGGCAAGGCTGCTTTCTTCAAGAGGGCTTGCAACGGGCGTTGGCGATGAGGGCGGTTTTGCACCCGACGTTTCATGCGAGGAAGAAGCAATTGAGCTTATTTTGCAAGCAATAAACGATGCGGGCTACAAATCGGACAAAGATTTTATGCTTGCGCTTGACGCGGCTGCAAGCGAATGGAAGTCTGACTGCGTGGGCGAATACAGAATGCCTAAATCGGGAAAGGTGTTTACTTCTTCGGAGCTTATATCTCACTGGAAAACGCTATGTTCCAGCTACCCTATTATTTCTCTTGAAGACGGACTTGACGAAGAAGACTGGGACGGTTGGCAGGAGCTTACGGCGCAGCTTGGAAGCAAGGTACAGCTTGTGGGCGACGATCTGTTCGTTACGAATAAAAAACGGCTTTCAAAAGGCATTGAAATTGGCTGCGGCAACTCAATACTGATAAAGCCGAATCAGATAGGCACGCTCTCGGAGACGATAGAGGCGATAAAAACCGCAAAACGCGCAGGCTACACCGCCATAGTATCTCACCGCAGCGGAGAAACGGAGGACACGACTATTGCAGACCTTGCGGTGGCGCTCAATTCGGGGCAGATAAAGTCGGGCGCGCCCTGCCGCACCGAACGCACCGCAAAATACAACAGGCTTTTAAGGATCGAAAGCCAGCTTGGCAAGTCGGCGAACTATATAGGAAAGATAAGATAAAAAAACAAGTCGGGACTGTATGTTCCGACTTGAATTTTTAATTGTACGATTAGTTGCTGCTGATAATTACATCGCCGAAGCTGTTGCTTACGATGATAAAGCTGCTGCCAACAGCACCCTCATATTTTGTGTATTTTTGACCGAATACTATTATATCGCCGAAGCCTTTATCAAAAGAAAAGCCATAGCCGCTCTCGCTGTCGGTCAGCGAAACCTTTGTATCCGACATACCGCAGTCAAGGTTTGTACTGCCCGAAAGCACGCAGCCTGTTATATCCATATCACCGAATGAACCGTTATACGTCATATCGGCTATGCGCGACTTTACTATTGAGCAGTTGCCAAGACCGCCGTTTATTTCGGGGCTTTGCAGGATACATGAATTTATCTCACACTTGCCGCTGCCAAGGTCAAATTTTGTGCTGTGGTTGACTGAAACGCCATTTAGCAGTATATCCCCTCTTGATGCCGACAGCGAAAAGGTATTGCAGGTAACGCCCTTTATACTTACTTTTCCGCAGTTTTGAGTATAGCTTACCTCTTCAAGCAGCTTTTTGGGCAAGGTTATATCAAAAACGGTATCAATACCGTCGCCCTTGCCCATATACATACTTTCGATAAGGTCAACGTCATAATCAATTTTCAGAACGTTATTTATTATCTTACATTCAAGTTTTTCGGTATCGGCATTTTTACACTTTATTTCAAATTGCGTACCCGTAGAAATATTGACTTTTCCGTAGCCTATATTTATCTCGGCGCTTCTAACGTCGGCAGACTGGGCGGAATTTTCATAACTGTCAAGTTTATAGCGCGAATCGGGTTTGCCTGCAATAAGTGATGCGATACCTATCAAAAGAAGCAGACCGCCAGTTATCATTACCGCGAGAGATATTTTAGTTCTTAAAGACAAACTGCTGTTCATCGGCTCACCTCCGCTTTGCTTTCAAAAGCTATGGAGATAACACGCTTTACAAACACCCGTATATCCCTGACAGTATCGCTCAAAGTTCTCAGGCAGACATTCAGCAAAGGTATAAACGCTATACCCGAAAGACCGAGGAGCAAAAGCCCACCGCCTATCATTACAAGACCGACGGGCAAAAGTGAAACAATCCTTATCACGCCGAAAACGGTCAGAGCCGCTCCGCCGACAGTCATTACAAGAAGCATAATGACGACCGCTACGACAAACACCAAAGCTATGGCGCAGAATATTGCCATAAAGCCAAGCCACAGCGGTGATGTAAGCACCAACAGAGCAAGCACTATTACTGCTTTTTTATTATCTGTCTTAGCAGCTTGTTTGCGTGCAGGTTCGTATTTGGGCTGTGTGGGCGCAGCAGGAGCGATTTCAGGTGGAGGCAGTTCTTCGGCTTTTTCTAATATTTTAGCGCTTTCCTGCTTTGCCTGCTGTTTAGGCTTGGGTGCAGACTGCTTGCGCGAATCACCCGAAAACGGAGGTATCTCATATTCGCCGCCGCTATGTGTAAACTTTCTGGCAAAAGGCTCCGGTATACCAAGCGCATTAAGGGCGGCTGCCTCGTTTTCCTCACCAGCGTCTACAAGATATGCCGCTATCTTATCAAGCACCATATCGGCTTTTTCTTCACCAAGCTCATTTATTATGGGCATTACCCTTTTTATGTACTCTTTTCTGTCCATACAGTTCTCCGTGATCTATTGACTATGCTTTTTTATGGAACGATCTGAATTCCACAGGCGAAAGCATTTCGTGCTTTTTAAATACCGCACAGAAATAGCTGCAATCATTATAGCCTACCCTTGACGATATTTCATTTACCGAGATATTTTCAGATATGAGAAGATTTTTTGCCTGCTGTATCCTTTTTCTTGCGATATACTCAAACGGGCGCATATCATAACATTCTTTGAAAAGTCTGCAAAGATACTGCGGCGATAGATTTATAATTTTTGCAAGTTCCTGCAAGGTAATATCCCTGCCGTAATTTTCATCTATAAAGTCAATAACGGGCTTCAGCTGCAAAAGCTTATTGGTATCCTGCGCGGCGGTCTGTAGATTTACATACCTGTTAAGCTCCAGAAGATACTGATACAAAAGCGCCGAGCACTGATAGCCGCTGTAAAAATAATCCGATTTCAAAAGATAGAGCATCTTTTTGAAAAGCACCTCAGGCACTGAAAGGTCGGATATTTTGAACACCTTTGCCTGCTCAAAATGCATAAGTTTAAGTACATTTTCAACGCCGTAGCCGTCAAACACGACCCAGTGGTTCTCCCACACATCAAGTTCAGTAAAATACTCATGCGGAACGTTTTTGGGAAGATAGTAACCGTAACCCGGCTTTATCTCATACTCCTCCCCGTCTACACGAAGCACGCCCTCGCCTCTTACTGTATATATTATCTGATGATACGGATAACCGTCGTCGCGTTTAACATGATATTCCCTGTCGATAGAACCTATACCGACGACATAGAACGGAAGCTGAGTTTCAGCGCTTAGTATTGAATACGAAAAATCATTCATTACATTCACCACGTTGCCACTTAACTTTATGTAAGCGACCGTACACCTTTCTTTAATATTTTCTTCAATGCGAAAAAATTACTGTTTCATATAATTATATCACTTAAAATCCTGTTTGTCAACAGTCTAGCTGCGACCATTCTTCCATTTTTTCGTCAAGGGCGTTTTTCTGCTCCTCGAGCCTTGCACAAAGCGATGTGATAAGTTCAAAATCAGATACGTTATTCTCGTCGGCTATCTGCTGTTCCAGCATAGTTATGTTATTTTCTATCTGCTCTATTTCTTTTTCGACTGCAGAGATCCTTTGGCGTTTTTTAGCATCTTCCGCTCTCTGCTGACGTGTTCTGTATCCGCTGTTTTCCTTGACGGGTTTTACGTAATCTTGCTTTTGTTTATTTTCGATTTGAGCTTCTTCCTGCGCGGCCTTTGCGGTCTCATAAAATTCATATCCGCCGCTGTATTCATGCAGCACGCCGTTTTCTATCTCGAAAATTTTAGAAGCCACTTTTGAAAGAAGATACCTGTCGTGCGATACTAAAATTATCGTACCGTCAAACTGTTTCAGAGCATCTTCCAGCACTTCCATTGAGTCTATGTCAAGGTGGTTGGTGGGTTCGTCAAGAATGAGCACGTTGCCGCGGTTGAGAGACATTATACAAAAACACAGTTTTGCTCTTTCACCTCCGCTTAGAACGCTTATAGGTTTGAAGACATCTTCACCGGTAAGCAGCACTGCCGCAAGACTTTTGCGGATAAGCAGCTCGCTCATTGAGGGGTAGCGGTTTTGTATCTCCTCAAAGGCGGTAAGACCCATATGGAGATAATTATGCTCCTGCTCAAAATACGAAAGCTTAACGTTGGGCGCCCACTTAATGCGTCCTTTTTCGTGAGGGATAATTCCCTGCACGAGCTTTAGCAGAGAAGTTTTTCCTGCGCCGTTCACGCCAACGAACGCGACTTTTTCACCTCTGCGGACATTGAAACTGATATTTTCTGCAATAAGTTTGCGCTTATCGCCCGTGCCGACACACAGTTCACAGTCCTCGACCGAAAGCAGTTCCTTTGGTGGCGTGATGTCATATTCAAGCGATATTTGGGGTATTTTTACGCTTTCATCGGGTTTTTCCACACGTTCTATCCTGTCAAGTGCGTGCTGCTTGGATTTTGCCGCTTTTGCGCTTGTAGCCCTTACCTTATGCCTGACTATAAAATCCTCCAGCTTTGCAATTTCTTTTTGCTGAAGCTCATATTCCTTGCTCTGCCGCTCGGTATTCATTTTTTTCTGCGTAACATAAGCGCTGTAATTACCCTTATACGTGCGCAGGCTGCCCTTATGTATCTCAAATATCCTGCCGACAAGCTTATCAAGAAAGTATCTGTCATGCGAAACTACGAGTATTGCGCCTTTATAACTTTTCAGGTGTTCTTCAAGCCAGCGCAGTGTTGCCATGTCAAGATGATTTGTAGGCTCGTCTAGTATAAGCAGGTCGGGTTGTTCTATCAGCAGTTTTGCAAGGGCGAGGCGCGTTTTTTCGCCGCCGCTTAAAGTGGAGATTTTCCTGTCACGAGAAACTTCACCGAAGCCCATGCCCCAAAGCACTGTATTTATACGAACGTCTATACGGTAGCCGTCCATAGCCTCAAAATATGCTGAAAGTTCGGAATATTCAGCGCTTACCTGTTCAAGTTCCGCGCCGTGCAGAAGCACCATTTGCCCCTCAAGCTCTTTCATACGCTGCAATATGCCATAAAGCTTGGCAAAAGGCTTTTTCATCTCGCCTATGATGCTTTCGTCGCTGTCAAGACCGCTGTTTTGTTTTAATATACCTATAGTTTTATTAGAGGATACAGTAACGCTGCCTTTGCCGTCGGGAGTTTTATCAAAAGATTCTTCACCTGTAAGTATACGCAAAAGCGTTGACTTGCCGCAGCCGTTCACGCCTATAATGCCTATTCTTTCTTTATCTTCAACAGTGAAGGATATATCTTCCAGCAGCGGTTCGCCGTTATAATATTTATAAATATTTTCAACACTAACTATCATATCAGAAATTTTACCGTCCCTAAAATGTACTTAAATATATTATACAGTATAATTCATATATTTACAATAATCATTTTGTAAATATTTTATGATAATACTGACGATGCTTTACTTGCAATTTAGAGAATACTGTGTTATAATACTTTGTGATAAAGCAAATAATAAAGCTGAAATATTTTATATAGATATGGAGATAAATTTATGAAATTCAAAAGAAGGGTATTTTCGGCGGTATTAGCAGCCGTGATTATGTTCTGCTGCGCTGTTTCGGCTGCCGCTGATGGAGGACTTAAAGAAATTTCACAAAGCACGCCGTTCAGAATGACCGTGCTTGGCGATTCTATAGCGGCAGGCTACGGGCTTGACGGCTATGTGCGCGAAAACGAACCGTGCTATGAAACAGCTTCATATGCAAACAAACTGGCGGAAAAATACGGTCTTAAAGCGAAAAGCACGTACTTTAATGATGCTGTTTCGGGCGCAACGACGGCAGACCTTGTAAATTTGCTGTCAGATTCAAATGTTTCAAAGCACGTTAAAGGCTCTGACACGATACTTATTTCAATAGGCGGAAACGATCTTCTGCACGTTTTACTTGGTATGCTTGAAGATAATGCCCCAAACGACAGCGAAAGCGGCGGAGACAATTCTCAGGTAACGTCTCCTGAAGGCTCGCTCGGTTCTATAGATCCACTTAAAATTGCGGAAATTATATCGACCTTGCCCGAAAAGACCGAGGAAGCTATTGAAGGCTTTGAAACGGACTTTGAGGCGCTTATAGTAAAAATGAGGGAAATAAATCCCGAAGCGCTGATAGTTATAGACACGATATACGATCCGTTTGAGGGTTTTGAACAGATACCCATGATAGACGAAATAGCCGCAGATGCTATAGGCAAGATAAACGAGATCATAAAAAATAAGGCGACAGGCAGCGACGGCAAAGACAGATACGTTGTGGTTGATGTTGCGGCGAATTTTGAGGGCAAAAACAAGGAACTTACAAATATAGAAAAGCTTGACATTCACCCGAATGCTGACGGACACGCGCTGATATTTGAACTGCTTGACAAGGAGATAACTAGCCACACTTTCACGACTTGGATAATAGACCCTGATGCAAGCTCAAAAGCAAAAGAAGAAAAAGTGCAAGAGGCAAAGAATTACTCAAGAATGATGTTTGCATTTTTCTTCATGCTGATAATAATGATAACGGTGCTTTTCCTGCACAGCATACATAATTTCAGAAACAAGTAACAAAACGCCCTGTCGGCTCTATTGTCGGCAGGGTCAATTTTTACTTAGCGGATTCAAATATCCAGCACTGGAACAGGTCGTCGGGGTCGTACTGCCTGCTGTAGACGCAGCCGTTATTTGCGCCCGTGACGGCATTTATAAAGTGTGATGTACCTGTAAGTATGCGATAGCCGTTTGCGGTCTTGCCTATTTTTAGTTTATACGAGGGAGCATTCTTTTTGGCAAGAGAAAGTTTACAGCCGTTTTCAAACGCAAGCTCATAAAAGCCCTGTGCGTTGGCAGTAAGTATGAGCTTTTCTGCATTTTTTGAAAGGCTTACACCGCTTCTGAAACAGCCGCCGCAGGAAAGATACCTGCTATTTGCTGCATTGCGAAGAAAGTACTTTTTGCCGTTTTGCAATGCAAGCTCTTTATTCGCTGTATCTTTATAAAACCTTAGCAAAAAAGCGGCACAACTGCGCTGGGCAAGGCAAAGCATATTTTCAATAGCGCTGTCAAGCACCGTGGGCTTTTTGGCTTTTATAAGAATATCATAATACTCGGCTGACATGGCGGCAAGGTCATTCATATGCTCTCCGACTGTGCTTTCGCTGATATGCTTGCTGTATATACTTTTAATGCCATTTTTAGCATGAAAACGCTGGTAAATATCGAGCGCGTACTGCTCAAAGAGCTTATGCCTGCCGCTTTTTGATGAAGTAAGCGTAAGATCTGTGGTATGCGGCGTACAGCAGACATCTGATATCATATGCATACACCTGCCGACAAACTGCATTGCAAGAGCGATATTCTCCGCTCCGCCGCTTGCAAAAAACGTTAGTGCAAGCTGGTAGTCGTCTTCAAAAATGCTGCGTGCCGAGCGTGAGTACCTGCTCGGAGTTGTGGCATTTTTGCCCGACTTATAATAGCCGCTGTCAGATGGCTGTGCGCGCCTGCCGTGTACATTTTTAACGCAATAATAGTGGTAGCCCTTGCCCTTGTCGGTGTCCCCTTTCCTGTCGGGAACGGTGGCATATTCGGTGAGGATATCGGCATATGCGGCGAAAAAATCATGCTGCTCGCTGTAGCCGTCGTTATCTAAAATTACAAGCGCTTTTGAAACTATATCGGCGTGGGTGGGGCTTTTCCATGCATATGCAATTATCGGTCTTAGGCGGTCGGTTATTTTATAGATTTTTCTCATATAGTAATACAGTCTCCTCGCTTTATTTGTTTTGTTCAAGTAATTTAAATAGTTTTAGCTTTGCAGCCTGCCTGTCGGTAACGGTGATAGTCTGAAATCCCAAAGAGGCAGCGGCGGCGGTGTTTGCTTCAAGGTCGTCAAGAAAAACACATTCATTCGCGTTAAGTGCATACTTTTGAAGAAGATGTTCATAAATACGCTTATCCGGCTTTGTAAAATTTATATGCGATGAAACTACATATCCGCTGACCAAGTCCATAAAGTCAAACTGGGTATTTTTATGAAGTTCAAACATATTTTTGGGGTAGTTTGTAAGAAGATAGATACTATATCCTTTCGCTTTAAGTTCGGAGAGCCACTGTCGGCTGTCGGGAAAGCTGTGGACTATCTCGGTCAGGTCTTTCATAAAAAGCTGCGCCTGAGCGCTCATATCGGGTTCGCGGCTTATATAGTCGTTTAAAATATCCTGCTCTGTTATTATGCCCATATCAAGCTCGTTCCACATGGGTCTTTCAACGATTCCTTTGACTATGCGCTCGGTAGTATAGTCGTCAAAGCCGAGTTCTTTACAGTATTCGCGCTTGCGGAAATCTACAAGCACCATGCCTATATCAAATACAATATTTTTTATCACTGTCTCACGCTCCTTATAAGTTCTGCCATTTATAGCATAACACATTTGGCATTATTTTTCAAGAGCGTGAAAAAATTTTTGCCTCAAATAAACTTTCAGCTATTGACAAGAGGAAAAAATGGTGATAAAATATATATGATATGTACAAAGGCTGTGACAAAGACAGTAAGCTGTTTCAAAGTTTTCAGAGAGGCGCGTGGGGTGAAAGGCGCTAACGTTAGAAGCAGACCGAAGATCACTTTGTAGCTGCGCCCTGAAAAGGCTTGCCCCAAGTAAACGGCGACGGCGTCCTCCGTTACGGGATAACATATACGGCTAAAGCCGCGTATGCGAATAAGGTGGTTATACGAGCATTCGTCCTTAATTCGGATAATGCTCTTTTTTATTTTTATTGCAAATTATTACTCTGGAGGGAATATTATATGTATGCTAAAGTTTCTACAGATCTGAATTTTGTAGACAGAGAAAAAGCCACTCTGAAATTCTGGCAGGAAAACGACATCTTCAAAAAAAGCATAGAAATGCGCAAAGATGCGCAGCCGTATGTTTTTTATGACGGACCGCCGACCGCGAACGGCAAGCCGCACATCGGTCACGTTCTGACGAGAGTTATAAAGGACATGATACCGCGCTACCGCACCATGAAAGGCTATATGGTGCCACGCAAGGCAGGTTGGGACACACACGGTCTGCCTGTAGAGCTGGAAGTTGAAAAGATGCTCGGGCTTGACGGCAAGGAGCAGATAGAAGAATACGGTCTTGAGC
>CANRDG010000033.1 GCA_947629275.1 uncultured Clostridia bacterium
TGCTGATGGTGTTTTTTGGGAGCGCAATTCGCTGCATGAGCAAAAGTTAATTTCCGGATAAACAGAAAACGTTAACTCACCAAAGACCCATATGTTTAATAACTGAAACTGTTGACAGCCAAAACGGCTTCAAAACGGATTATTGTATAATTTTAATGAAAATATCGTAAGGCCCCTGCCTGTGCGTTTACTTGGCTCTTGCGGTTGGTTCAGAAGGCTGCTTTGACCGATCGTCTGACGTCGCAAGGGTTTGAAGATACTCCATATCAGGACATATGATTTTAAAAATAAAAAATCCATGCCGTGCGGTATGGATTTTTTAATGCTCTGTGCTGATTGAAAATCTTGCCGAGATGTGTTATAATCATTAAAAACGTTTTATACGGAGGAAGAATATGAAAGACAAGCTGGTTTACCTTATAGAATATCTGCTCGGCGAAGACCCGTCTTACGAAAGCGCATCTATACCGCAGGGCAAGGAAGAGCGTTTTGATATGTTTCGCAGTCTTGTGAATGTCCGTCCGCCCAAGACTGCGGGCGAGGAGTTTCTGAAAGTGCAGGACGAGTTTTTGCAAGATGAAATAGCTGCAAAAGGCATAACAGACGCAGCCGACCTTTCACCGCGTGAAAAAGGTATAAAACTTTGGCGCGGTGATATTACCACGCTTCGCTGCGGTGCGATAGTAAATGCCGCAAACAGCGGTATGACGGGCTGTTGGCAGCCGTGCCATGCCTGCATAGACAACTGTATACACACATACGCAGGGGTGCAGCTGCGGCTTGAATGTGCCAAAATAATAAAAAATCAGGGAAGTGAAGAGCCTACGGGTCAGGCAAAGCTTACAAAGGCTTATAATTTGCCGTGTAAATATATTCTGCATACCGTAGGACCTATAGTAGGCGGCGTGCTTGAAGAAACACACCGCCTGTTGTTAAAAAGCTGTTATATCTCATGTCTTGAAAAAGCTGTGGAGCATAGCATTGACAGCGTGGCGTTTTGCTGCATATCAACGGGCGTGTTTGGCTTTCCGCAGAAAGAAGCAGCCGAAATTGCCGTTGATACCGTCCGTGGCTTTGTTAAACAGCACGATATAGATGTTATTTTCAACGTGTTCACCGCCAAAGACTATGACATATACGACAAACTGCTGAAATAATTTATTTTACTGTTTTACAGCTGCGAATGCCTTGTCAAGAGCCTCTATGAGGTCAAGAATGTTCTCGGTGCCTATAGAAAGGCGTATCGTGTTGGGCTTTATGCCCTGATCGAGAAGTTCTTCCTCGCTAAGTTGCGAATGGGTGGTAGAAGCAGGGTGTATCACAAGCGATTTCACATCGGCAACGTTTGCAAGCAAAGAGAATATCTCCAAATTGTCAATAAACTTTTTGGCGTCGTCCTCACTGCCCTTTATCTCAAAAGTGAATATAGATCCGCCGCCGTTCGGGAAGTATTTCTTGTAAACTTCGTGGCTTTCTTCGCTCGGGAGCGAAGGGTGATGAACAGCCTCTACCTGCGGGTGCTCGCTTAAGTACTTCACTATCTTCAGAGCGTTCTCAACGTGCCTTTCAACTCTTAAAGAAAGCGTTTCAAGCCCTTGCAGGAATATAAACGCATGGAACGGCGAAAGCGTTGCGCCCGTGTCTCTCAGAAGTATCGCCCTTATGTAGGTAACGTATGCGGCAGCCCCTATGGCATCGGCAAAGCTTACACCGTGGTATGAGGGGTTGGGCTGGGATATCCACGGATATGCGCCCGACTTTTTCCAGTTAAATTTGCCGCCGTCAACTATAACGCCGCCTATCGCAGTGCCGTGACCGCCTATGAACTTCGTAGCGCTGTGTACCACTATGTCAGCGCCGTATTCTATAGGTCTTACAAGATACGGCGTCGCAAAAGTGTTGTCAACAACAAGCGGTATGCCATGCGCGTGAGCAATTTTGGCTATCTTTTCAATGTCAATAGCGTTTGAATTCGGGTTGCCAAGCGTTTCAATGAATATGGCTTTCGTCTTGTCGTTTATTGCCGCCTCAAAAGAACCCTCGACGGTCGGATCAACAAAAGTTGCTGTTATATTGCTGCTGAGAGGAAGCGTGTGCGCCAAAAGATTGTATGTGCCGCCGTATATCGTTTTTGAAGCGACTATGTTCTCTCCCGATTTTGCAAGAGCCTGTATGGCGTATGTTATAGCCGCCGCGCCCGAGGCAAGCCCCAGTGCAGCCACACCGCCCTCAAGAGCCGCTATTCTCTGCTCAAAAACGTCCTGAGTGGGGTTTGTCAGCCTGCCGTAAATGTTGCCTGCATCGCGCAGTGCAAAACGGTCGGCAGCGTGCTGAGAGTTGTGAAAAACGTATGAAGAACTTGCGTATATCGGAACTGCGCGTGCATCGGTAACGGGGTCAGCGCTTTCCTGACCTGCATGAAGCTGTATGGTCTCGAATCTGTATTTTGACATGGTAAATTACTCCTTTATATTTATATTATAATGTTTATATGTTTGTCGAACGGGTGTAAACTGCAGTCACATTCGACAGTATCTTTTCTGTAAATTTGCTTTCATCGGTATAACCTCCTAAACCTATCTGTTTGGTATGCTTTAATTATATACCAATACCGACACTATGTCAAATCCAAATTTTCTATAGAGAGATATAGTTTTAACCTATAATGTAATACGCCGTCAGCGCCAGCCATTCGCGCAGCCAGTATGTCGGCAAAAGATACAGCTTTGTAAAGCCGCTTATCGAGTATACATTTTCATAACCGCAGTCACGCGCTATCAGAGATGCCCTGTACTGGTGGTATCCGTCTGAAACTATCGTGATATCAAGCGGCAAGCCCTTTTCTTTCAGTATCTCGGCGGTGTATGAAAGGTTTTCCTCGGTTGAGGTAGAGCGATCTTCGGTAATTATCCGCTCCTCGGGCAGACCCTTTTCTATAAGGTATCTCTTCATTGCCTCAGCCTCCGAAATGTCCTCGCCTTTTCCCTGACCGCCAGAAACAACGCACATAACGCCGTCGTTTTCTATAAGGTAGTCGTATGCCGCGTCAAGGCGGTAGGTGAGCATCTGCGTGGGGCGCGTGCCTTTAACGCCGCAGCCTAAAACTACCACAACATTCGGCTTTTCGGGGCGGGAGTCGTATGCGTTTATCATCATCACCGATAAAAATACCGCGTATGCCACGGCTATTATAATAAGTACCACGCCGCAGCAAAGTATTATTTTTCCTGCGCATGTGTGCCAAAAGGGGAGCGAGCGCAGTTTTCCCCAGCCTATGGTGCAGGCAAGTGCGGCAGTGCACAGCAGTATTCCGAAAGCGTTGCCTGCGTTTAGTATGCCTCGCGTTATCGGCAGTATGAACACCGCCAGCATAAAAGCTTCGGCGGCGGCAAGTAAAAATTTGGCTATGGTAAGTATCTTCATTTTGTTTTCTCCTGTTTTATGTCTTTTATATCATTAGGTTTGCTATATGTTTATTATATCACTGTCGCCCTTTTAATGCAATTGTTTTCAGAATATTTTAAGATTTGCTCTTGAAAATTCGGCGGCTCTGTGCTATAATAATATCATGGTACATTGCCTTTAGGTACGGCGCAAAATATTTTTGTTATATTTTTGAATATGTTTTTTATATGGAAGATAATTTCAATTTCAACTCGAAGGAATGTATGTTTTAATAAATTATTAAAATGTAATGATTTATTCATAAATTTATTGTGCAAAATTTACAACTGCCGACCGAATAAATTATGCTAAGTAACAATGTTAAAAAAATATCTGATTTTATCTTTGACAATTCTCTAAAATATGATAAAATAGAATAAGACATCTGTTTTTGTAAATCAAGTTTTTGAATTCTATAAATGTCACTTGAAAGGAGCAGTTATTCTATGTCAAAAATTATTGCGGTAACGTCCGGCAAGGGCGGTACGGGAAAATCTTCTATCAGCGCGTGTCTCGGCTATGCTCTTGCAAAGCAGGGCAACAGAACTCTTATCATCGAGCTTGACTTCGGTCTGAGATGTATGGATATAATGCTTGGTATGCAGGGAAATATTCCTTACGACCTAGGCGACGTTCTTGCAGGCACCTGCGATGTTTATAAGGCTACCACCACGGTAAAGCTCGCATCTAATCTGAGCGTACTGTGTGCGCCTGCCGATCCGTTCGTCCAGCTGAAAGCGGAGGATATCGAAAAGATAACCACCGAGATGAGAAAGTATTTTGAGTATATCATAATAGATACCTCGGCAGGTATAAACGGAAGCGTATTTGATATAGTTACAAATTCCGACCTTATACTTATCGTGACCACCCCCGACCCTGTATGCGTAAGAGATGCGCAGATGATGTCGGACGAGTTTTACAAGAGAGGCAACCAGAAGCAGAGACTTGTTATCAACAAGGCAAACAAGCGTGTGTTCGAGTATGAGTTCATGGACGACCTTGACGCTATTATAGATACCGTAGGCGTTCAGCTGCTCGGCGTTATTCCCGAGGACAGCGCTATACCTCTTGCAACGGGCAAGGGCGCGCCGCTTTCTTCAAGTTCTATGGGATTTTTGGCGTTTTCAGCCATTTCCAGAAGAATAAAGGGCGAGCATATACCCATTCAGATCAAGATGTCGTAAGGCGTTGAGATAACAGTAAAGACTTTATAATTTCATAGGTAAGAAGCCGGCACTATAAAACAACATGAAAGGAGATAAACTCCGATGAATATAGCACTTATAGCGCATGACACCAAAAAAGAGCTTATGGTACAGTTTTGTATCGCGTACTGCGGCGTCCTGAACAGGCATAATCTCTGTGCAACGGGAACGACCGGAAAGCAGGTATCAGAGGCAACGGGTCTTAGGATAACCAAGTACATGAGCGGCAAACAGGGCGGCGATCAGCAGATATCCGCAAAAATATCCTGCAACGAAATAGACCTGCTGTTGTTCTTCAGAGACCCCATCTCTGCAAAGCCCAACGAACCGAATGAAGCTGACCTGCTAAGGCTGTGCGACGTACACAACATACCCGTGGCAACCAACATCGCCACTGCCGAAGCCTTGATACACGCCCTTGAAAGAGGCGATCTTGACTGGCGTGATCTTGTTAATCCGTCAAGATAGGTTTTGCATGGTGTGAAAATTATATATTTTAAAGGCATTGAAGCGGAGAGTAGACCATACTGCGGCATTTCAGAGAGAGCGCGTTTGGTGCGAGCGCTTGCGCAGTAAGGATCAGAAGGACACCGCCGAGCCGCCGCCTGAAAATAAGGGCGGACGTGTGCTCCGTGCGTTAAACGGAAAGAGTGACTGCTTGAAAATTTTTACAAAGCAGTAAACAGGGTGGCAACACGGCATCGGTCGTCCCTTATGGGATGGCCGCTTTTTGTTTTTCATATTATCGTGTTAAAGCAATATCACTGGCAAGCAGTAAGATATCAGAAAGGAATGTATTTATGGATCTTGTAGTAAAAAGACCGAAAGGCACGCAGGATATAACTCCCTCGGAGGTGTATAAGTGGCACACCGTTGAGAAGATAGTAAGCGAAACTGCTGAGATGTTCGGCTTTAAGGAAATAAGAATGCCCACTTTTGAAGATACTGGTCTGTTCGTGCGCTCGGTAGGCGACACCACTGATGTTGTGCAGAAAGAGATGTATTCCGTCACCGCAAAAGGCGATGCGCAGTTCACTTTGCGTCCCGAAGGCACGGCAGGTGCGATAAGAGCTATGATAGAAAACGGCGTGCTGAACGATGGCTTTCCGCAAAAGGTGTACTATGTTATATCATGTTTCAGGCATGAAAAACCGCAGTCAGGCAGGCTGAGAGAGTTTCACCAGTTCGGCTGTGAGCTTGTTGGTACTGCATCGCCTGCTGCCGATGCCGATCTTATCGCGCTGGCGAAAAACGTTATAGACAGGGCAGGACTTAATAATATCGAGCTGCACATAAATTCTATAGGCTGCCCCAAATGCCGCGCCGAATACCACGCCGCTCTGAAAGAGTATTTTGCGGACAGAAAACAGCTGCTTTGCGATACCTGCCTTGACAGGCTGGAGCGCAACCCTATGAGGATACTTGACTGCAAATCTGCCCTTTGTTCGGAGCTTTCAAAAAATGCGCCGATAATTTTAGACTATCTGTGCGACGACTGCAAAGAGCATTTTGAAAAGCTGAAAGCTACCCTCGGCGATATGGGCATCGAGTATAAGGTAGACCCGAGGATAGTGAGAGGTCTTGACTATTACACAAGAACGGTGTTTGAATTTATAACCACCGATATAGGCGCGCAGGGTACGGTATGCGGCGGCGGAAGATATGACGGACTTATTGAAACGCTGTCGGGGCAGTCGGTGCCTGCGCTGGGCTTTGGTATGGGCCTTGAAAGGCTTATTCTTACTATGGAAAAGCAGGGCTGCGAGTTTTTGAAGCCTGACAGCTGCGATATTTTCATTGCCGCGCTAGATGATGCCGCTGTATCAAAAACGGTGAAGCTTGTTATGGAGCTTCGCGATATGGGTATACAAGCTGATTATGATATAGTCGGCAGGGGTCTGAAAGCGCAGATGAAGTACGCCAACAAGATAGGCGCAAAATTCTGTATGGTTCTTGGCAGCAACGAGCTTGAAAGCGGAAAAGCCGCTCTGAAAAACATGGCTGACGGCAGTGAGAAAGAAGTCGCGCTCCATGGCTTTGCACAAAGCTTTTCAGACATACTTTGCAGTCATATGCTCAACGTTGAGGGGCTGATATAGCGTATGTTCGTTGTTTTTCCAAGGAAAAGAAACTTTGAGAGCGCTCTTTCGCCAAAGCAGATTTACCGACGTTTCGACAAGGCTATAATACCATTCAAAGCGCGCGGAAGCGTTGTCGGCGTGAGCAAGTTTATAAAAAAGTATAAGACCGCCGAGGTGTACTACGGCTACAGAAACGGCGAAAAAATACGCGTTTCACATCACGCACCCAGAAAGACCGACGGTTCATCTACCACGTTTTACGGCAGTATAAAAAAAGTTCAGGGCGGCAGCGTTATACAGGGAAAGATAATGAAACCGCTCTCGACCTGCATATTCGGCGCGCTGTGCGTTATAGCTATGTTATTTTTAGCGCTGGTGTGTGCGGCTTTAAAGATATACACGGGCGCGGCAGTATTCGCACTGGCTGCTGTGGTGACCTTTGTTATACTTTTCCGTGACGGCGGCAAGTCGGCAAAGCTTACAGCTTTTTTAGAAGAAATTACCCGAAATGATGAAAGGACAGATAAAAATGGATAGCATGAAAGGCATGAAAAGAACTCACTACTGCGGCAAGGTGCTAGAGGCAGGGCAGACGGTGACAGTCGGCGGCTTTTGTGATACGGTAAGAAACAAAGGCGGCATAATATTTATAGTGCTGCGAGACGTGACGGGCGTTGTACAGCTGGTATTCGACGACAGCAGCGACAATGCGGTGTTTGAAAAGGCGTCTGCCTGCCGCAGCGAGGACATTATAATGGCGAGCGGCATAGTAAGAGAGCGCGAGAGCAAGAACCCCAAGATACCTACGGGAAATGTAGAAATATTCGTAACAGAGCTGCGGATACTTTCAAAGGCGCAGACAACGCCGTTTGAGATAGTTGACGAGCTTAATACCAACGAGGAACTGAGGCTGAAATACAGGTATCTCGATCTTCGCCGCGCACCGCTGCAAAGAAACATTCTCATGCGCCATAAGATAGCCAAGGTAACGCGCGATTATTTCTACGAAAACGGCTTTACCGAGATAGAAACGCCTATGTTCATAAAGTCAACGCCCGAGGGCGCAAGGGACTACCTAGTGCCGTCAAGGATTCATCACGGCAAGTTTTATGCGCTGCCGCAGTCGCCGCAGATATACAAACAACTGCTGATGGTGGCAGGCTTTGACAGATATATACAGCTTGCAAGGTGTTTCCGCGATGAGGATCTGAGAGCGGACAGACAGCCCGAATTTACGCAGATAGATCTTGAAATGTCTTTCGTTGACGAGGAAGATATTCAGGCAATGGTAGAGGGCTATATTGCAAGGCTTTTTGATGAGGTCCTCGGTGAGAAGATAGAGCTGCCCCTTAAAAAGCTCACCTTTGCAGATGCTATGGAAAAATACGGCTCCGATAAGCCCGATACGCGCTTTGATATGGAGATACAGAACATTTCAGATACAGTTAAAGATACCGATTTTGTTGTATTTAAAAACGCTTTGGAGAGCGGCGGCAGCGTAAGAGCTTTGTGCGCCAAGAACGCCGCAGGAATTTTCACGCGCAAGGAGATAGACAAGCTTACCGAGCACGCTAAAGGCATAGGCGCAAAGGGTCTGGCGTATGTAAGGTGGGTAGATGACGCTCCAAATTGCTCGTTTGCAAAGTTTATGAAAGAGGGCGAGCTTGAGAAAATACTTGAAAAAGTCGGCGCGCAGAAAGGCGACGTTGTTATAATAATGGCTGACAAAACAAGGCTCACGCTTTCGGTACTGGGCGCGCTGAGACTTATAATGGCGCGTAAACTGGGCATTATTGACGATAGTAAGCACAACTTTGTATGGATAACCCAAATGCCTTTCTTCGAGTATGACGAGGAGAGCGGAAAGTGGGTGGCAGCGCACCACCCGTTTACAATGCCTATGGACGAATGCGTGGAATATTTAGAGAGCGACCCCGAAAAGGTAAGAGCAAAGGCGTGGGATCTCGTGCTGAACGGCGTGGAACTGTCGTCGGGCTCTATGCGTATAACAGACTGCGCATTGCAGGAGAAAATGTTCAGCCTGCTGGGCATGACGAAAGAGGAGATAGAGCTGAAGTTCGGCTTTTTGGTAGATGCTTACAAGTACGCTGCGCCCCCTCACGGCGGCATGGGAATAGGTCTTGACAGGATAACCATGATTATGTGCGGAGCTGACAATCTGCGCGATGTTACGGCATTTCCTAAAGTTCAGAACGCGAGCGAGCTTATGTCTGCCTGCCCTGCCGAGGTCGATGAAAAACAGCTTGAAGAGCTTTCCATTGCAGTAACAAATAAGGAAGATACATCGTCGATATGATTAAAAATTTAACTGTAATTTTGTGAAAAGTGCTGTCTTTTATTAAGAAAGTGTTACAGGGTATATACAAATTGCAGCTGATAGTGTATAATTAAATAAAGCAGTAAAGCGCTCCTTTTTACGGGGGCGCGGCTTTATCTTGAAGAAATGAAGAATGGAAAGCTTATTTTATGGAAACTGGCAAATACATATATGTAATACTTTCGCAGACGCGCACAGTGCCTGCGCGGATAATAAAGCAGTTCACAAAAGCCCCCTATAATCACGTTTCGCTCTCCAGCGACCGCGAATTGCAAGAGGTCTACAGCTTTTGCAGAAAGTACAAAAAATTCGTGCTGCCTGCCGGATTTGTAGAGGAGCGCAACGTCGGCGTGTTCGATATGTTCTCCGCAGTGCCGTGCGAGGTGTATGAATTCAGCTGCACCGAGGAGCAGTACGCAAAGTACGAGGAGCTTATAGACGAGTTCAAGCAGAACAGCAAGCTGTATTCTTATAACGTTATAGGTCTGTTGGGGTTGGCCTTTGGGCTTGTGATACATAGGAAAAATCACTTTGTTTGTTCTGAATTTGTGGCATATGTTTTAGCGCAGTGCGGCATAGCAAAGTTTTCTAAAGATTCCGATTTTGTAAGACCCGATGATTTTCGCTATCTTGAAAACGCGCATCTCGTTTACAAAGGCGATATGAAAAGCCTGCCTGCGTTCACAGTAAAAACAGTCAAAACAGTCAAATCGGCTAAAAACAAAAAGCTGCAGGTCAAGGTGTAACCAAAAAAGTACAAAATTAAGAGCAGCGGATATTTTCCACTGCTCTTTTTGTATGCCTTTGTTTACAAACTTACCGAATAGTTCGGCGCTTCTTTGGTGATGTAGATATCGTGCGGGTGGGACTCTTTAAGTCCTGCGCCTGTTATCTTTATAAATTTCGCCTTTGCGTGAAGCTCCTCTATCGTGGCGCAGCCCGTGTAGCCCATGCCCGATCGTATACCGCCGCACAGCTGGAATATCGTGTCCGAAGTCGTTCCCTTATAAGGTACGCGCCCCTCAACGCCTTCGGGAACAAGTTTCGTGCTGTCCGTCTGGAAGTATCTGTCCTTTGAGCCGCACGCCATAGCGCCAAGGCTGCCCATGCCTCTGTATACCTTGAAAGAACGTCCCTGATATATCTCTATCTCGCCGGGGGCTTCCTCACAGCCTGCCAGCAAGCTGCCCAGCATTACAACGTTTCCGCCGGCAGCCAGTGCTTTTACAATGTCGCCCGAATACTTTATGCCGCCGTCTGCAATAACGGGTATGTTGTAATGAGCCGCAACACACGCAGCATCGTATATAGCGGTTATTTGCGGTACGCCTATGCCTGCTACAACACGGGTGGTGCATATAGAGCCGGGTCCTATGCCGACTTTTATAGCATCTGCGCCTGCCTCTATAAGAGCCTTTGCGGCTTCTCCCGTGGCAATATTTCCTGCAATAACGGGGACGCCGGGGAATGCATCTTTAACTTTCCTTACAGCGGTTATAATGTTTATGTTGTGACCGTGTGCAGAGTCAAGAACTATAACGTCTACCTGTGCTTTTACAAGAGCCGCAGCCCTGTCCATCATGTCTCTTGAAACGCCTATCGCAGCGCCGCAAAGCAGCCTGCCGCGCTCGTCACGGGCAGAATTGGGGTACTGCACAGCCTTTTCAATATCTTTTATAGTGATAAGCCCTTTCAGCTTGCCCTCGCCGTCAACCAGCGGAAGTTTTTCTATCTTGTGCTTCATCAGGATATCCTGCGCGCCTGAAAGATCGGTGCCAACGGGTGCGGTAACAAGGTTATCCTTGGTCATAACGTCGCCTATCTTTATGCTGAAATCGGTGATAAAGCGCATATCGCGGTTGGTGAGTATGCCTATAAGCTTTCCGTCATCGTCAACTATCGGCACGCCCGATATTTTGTACTTGCCCATAAGCTCGTCAGCCTCTTCTACCGTTCTGTCGGCAGTTAAAGAGAAGGGGTTGACAATTACGCCATTTTCGGAACGCTTAACTTTGTCTACCTCTTCTGCCTGCTGTTCTATGGTCATATTTTTGTGGATAATGCCGATACCGCCCTCTCTTGCAATAGCGATAGCCATTTTTGACTCTGTAACGGTATCCATCGCAGATGTCATAATGGGTGTGTTGAGCATAACATTGCCCGCAAGACGTGTTTTCAGAGATACCATGTCCGGAGTTACGTGCGATTCTGCCGGCACGAGAAGAACGTCGTCAAAGGTCAGGGCTTCCTTGATGAATTTGCTTGAGTAGTTAGTATCGAGCATGAAAATTCCTCCTTGTTGGTTCATTGACTTTGCTTATCCGAAATATTTTTGTTATTTAATTGAGTTTACACTATTTCAGAGCAAAAGTCAATATCTTTTTTCAATAAGAAAAAAACAATTTTTCAACGCCCGTCAAGCATATTGTACAAGAACTTTTTCTCGTTTATCACCCTATCTATTTAAACAGATGAAGAATAACCCTTTATTATTGCAATTTGGCAGAAATTGTATTAACATCGGCAAATCTCTGTCCCTTGTCTTCAAGACCGAACACCCCTATAAGATACTCTTTGTCACTGCTTTGGTATATCGCTATAAAGTTGTTGTATTCGTCAAGAGAACCCGTTTTCAGCCCCGTGACGTGCTCGTTGTAATACTTTGAAGACTTGTCGAGGCATTCGTTGGTGTTTTTCCATGTGTTAACCTCGCCGCTGGCATAGGTGACAAAGTCGCTTTCCATAGCCGCATACTTGCGTATTATTTGATTTTCGCTTGCCATTTTTGAAATGAGCATCATGTCTTCCAGCGTTGAGTAATGCTCGCTGCCGCAGTAGCCGTCGGGCGTTACGAAATTCGAGCCGCACAAGCCGTTTTTCTTTGCAAAAACATTCATCTCGTCAACAAAAAGCTGCACCGCCTGCTTACTGTCAATGTCGTCGCTGCCTGCTATCTTTCTGCCTGCCGCAGCCGCAAGCACATATGCCGCATCGTTGCCCGAGGGCAGCAGCATACCCTCAATAAGCATTTCTACAGAAAGCTGCATATCTTTCTGTATGTATGCTATTGAAGAGCCGTATTCTATAAAGTCGGCTTCATCGCCTGCCGTTACCACATCGTCGGGCTCAAGGTATTCAAGCGCGACCAAAGCAGTAAGCAGCTTTGTGGTGCTTGCAGGGTATACCACCTTTTGCCTGCCGCATATGCTTACATATTCATCATCGGTGAGGTTATACACGAAATATTGCAAAGCCTCTGCGCCGTAGTCAACGGCAGGTGCTTCATAGCCGTGCAGTACCGCCGCAGGCAAAGCTTCAAATTCTTCAGCGCGCTTGTGGTCGTCGTATATCTTTACTGCAAGCATAGCCGACAGCGCAAACAGCGCCGCCGCTACCAGTACCCCCAGCGCCGGGAGTATTATTTTCTTGTTAATCTTCATGTTATACATACATTCCTTTCAGAATTTTCAGATATATTGTAACATATGGATATTAAGAATTATGTGATGATTATCTTAACATTTACTTAATTATTGTGCAGAATGACTATCTGCGGCGAAATAAATAATGTAAAATGCTAATAGAAAAACGCTGTGTTTTTTGTTATAATTATATTATGTATGAAAAGTTTTGCGAGAGGTGATATGTCTTGCCGAAATTTGACGAGAGCTTAGAGCAAATGCTCGATGTGTATATATATGAGGAACAGCAGCTTTTAGAGCAGCTTGATGAGATACTTATGCGCACTGAAAAAGAGGACACCATTGCCCCCGACGACGTTGCCGAGATATTCAGGATAATGCATACGGTAAAAGGCTCGTCCTCGATGATGGGTCTTACGAATTTGCAAAAGCTTGCGCACGCAGCCGAGGATCTGTTCTCTATTATAAGGGATAAGCCCGATATAGCTTACGACAAGAAAATACTGTTCGACCTTGTTTTTCAGGCTTCCGACAGCATGAAAAGTGAGATAGATATTCTGGGCGACGAATCTGCCGAGCTTACCGACTTTACTCAGCAGATAGCCAAAATTCGCGCCTATGCCGATGTTATGAAATCTGCCGACGGACAGCAGATAAAAAGCGCGCTGCCGCAGGAGGATATATTTACCGACGATGAAGGGGGCGACATACTCACGCTGAAAGTTAAGTATGCCGAGACCTGCGCCATGCCGTCGGTAAGGGCAATGCTGCTTATGCGCTCGCTCGGCAAGGTGTGCGAGGTAACAAAGACCATACCCCTTGACATAAACGCAGACAACGCAAACGACATTATAACGGCAAACGGTCTGTATCTTAAACTTATAACCGACGACAAGGACGCGGTTGTAAATACCGCGAAAAAAGCTATAGATGTTGACTCTGCAGAATGGGTGGAAAAGCCTAAAGAAGCCCCCAAGCCTGCACCACAGCCCGAGCAGACTGCCCCCCAGCCGGCAAAGACAGAGCAGGGCGCGGCAGAAAAGAAAAAGTCCTCCTCCGAGAGGGGCGGCGGCATGATGTCTGTAAGCCTTGCCAAGCTCGATACGCTGCTAGACCTTGTGGGTGAGATAGTTATAACCGAATCTGCGGTAATTTCAAGCCCCGACCTGAAGCCTTATATGGCATCGCTTGACCGTTTCAGCACATCGGCGAGAAATCTGAAAAAGCTGACAGACGAACTGCAAGACGTGGTCATGTCAATAAGAATGGTGCCCGTTGCAAATGCGTTTAGTAAAATGAACAGGGTAGTGCGCGACATGAATGAAAACCTCGGCAAGGGCGTTGAGCTTGTGTTCGTGGGGCAGGAGACGGAAGTTGACAAGTCGGTTGTGGATATACTCAATGACCCGCTTATGCACCTTGTAAGAAACGCTGTAGACCATGGCATTGAAGCCCCCGAGGTGCGCAAACAAAAGGGAAAGACTGAAAAACCTACCGTAACCCTTTCTGCCGAGAGCAACTCCAGCGAGGTAATTATTACCGTTGAGGATAACGGCGCGGGCATGGATCACAATGCCATACTTGCAAAAGCCAAAAAGAAAGGCATACTTAAAAAGCCCGAATCGGAGTACACCAAGCAGGAGGCTTTGGGGCTTATAATGAAAGCAGGCTTTTCAACTAACGAGCAGGTCACCAATTATTCCGGCAGAGGCGTCGGAA
>CANRDG010000034.1 GCA_947629275.1 uncultured Clostridia bacterium
AAAAGAAAACCCCTTTGAAAAATTTTTGCCTGCCCTTGACATTTTGGCGGTTATGTGTTATCATACAATCGTATTGTATCTTCAGGCAGCTTCATTCAGGGCTACCGCACGAAGAATGATAACAAGGAGGAACTTAATATGTCAAACACAAACCAAAAGACTTCGGTGTTCAGCATCAAGTCACTGACCTTGCTGGGTCTGCTGACGGCGATCGTTATGCTTTTCTCATTCACGCCGATCGGCTCGATACCCATAGGTCCATTAGTAATTACGCTCAACGTTATACCTATCGCAATTGCCGCGATAGCCCTAGGTCCGTTTGGCGGCGCTGTTATAGGCGGCGTTTTCGGTCTGATGAGCTTTCTGCAATGCGTGGGCATAGGCGTGCCAAGCGCTATGGGAGAGATACTTTTCAACATCAATCCGTTTTTAGCGTTCGTTCAGAGGTTTGTGCCTCGCCTGCTTGACGGCTTTCTGGTGGGTCTGCTGTTCATGCTGCTTTCTAAGATAGGCAACAAATACGCCGCCTGCTGCATAACGGGCTTTCTTACGGCATTTCTGAACACCGCGTTTTTCATGAGCGCGCTCGTGCTGCTTTTCGGCAACACCGACTACATGAAAAGAACAATGGACGGCAAAAGCTTTCTGCCATTCGTGGTGTCGTTCGTAGGCGTGAACGCCATAGTTGAGATGATCGCCGCAACGATAATTTCGGGCGCGGTAGGTTTCGCGCTTATAAAAGCAGGTTTTGTAAAGATCAAAAAGTAAGGGGAGCAAACGCCGTGATACTTGCAATAGACGTAGGCAATACCAACATCGTTATAGGCTGCTGTGACAGCAAAGAAAACAAGGTGCTTTTCACCGAAAGACTTTCCACAAGTCACAGCGCAACGGTGCTTGAATATGCAATTTCTTTTAAGAACGTTTTGGAGCTTTACGGCATTGACCCTAAAGATGTTGAAGGCGGTATGATATCATCGGTAGTGCCTTCTGCCACGCTGGCGATAAAACAGGCGGTCGCAAAGCTTACAGGCAAAAATATGCTCGTGGTAGGTCCGGGCATAAAAACTGGTCTTGTCATACAAATGGAAAACCCCAAGCAGCTTGGCAGCGATCTCGTTGTAGGCGCGGTGGCAGCTATTGCAAAGTACAAAGCGCCAATGGTGATATTTGACTTAGGCACTGCAACTACTGCGGCAGTTATCAACGAAAACAACACCTACATAGGCGGAATGATAATGCCCGGCGTGAACGTTTCACTGAACTCGCTCACGAACAGCACATCTCAGCTGCCGAAGATAAGCCTTGAAGCCCCCAAAAAGCTGATAGGCGGCAACACCGTTGAATGTATGACGAGCGGCATTTTCTATTCAACAGCCGCAAGTCTTGACGGCATAGCCGACAGGATAGAGGAAGAAATGGGGCAGCCTGTTACAGTTATAGCAACGGGCGGTCTTGCATCTACCATTGTGCCTTTCTGCCGCAGAGATATCATAATAAACGATGACCTTTTGCTGGAGGGTCTCATGATCCTTTACGGAAAAAACCACACAAAATAATCAATATATATGATACAATACAAAACAAGCCTCTTGCGGCAATAAACCGCAGGAGGCTCTTTTATTATGTTATTACGCGTTATTTTCAGCTGCGTATTTTGCTATAACGCCTGCCACAAGGTGCGAGGGCAGCTGCTCATAGCGCAGTTTTTCAAATGTGAAGTATCCCCTGCCCTGCGTCATTTGTCTCAATAGCAGAACAAAGTCTGTCATCTCGCTCATAGGCACTTCCGCAACTATCTCTGTAAGACCTTTCTTCTCAGCAGGGTTCATGCCGAGAACTCTGCCGCGGCGCTTGTTAAGTTCGCCCATCATGTCGCCCGTGTTCTCATCAGGCACGCAAACATTCAGCGCCCCTATAGGCTCTAAAAGTACGGGATCAGCCTGCGGTATGCCTTCCTTGAAAGCCAGCGATGCAGCTATCTTGAACGCCATTTCCGAAGAGTCCACAGGGTGGTAAGAGCCGTCAACCAGAATAGCTTTCAGACCCACCACAGGGAAACCTGCCAGCAGACCTTTCTTTACACATTCCTGCAAGCCCTTTTCTACGGCAGGGAAATAATTTTTCGGTACCGCGCCGCCGAATACTCTTTCTTCAAAAACAAGCTCGTCAGATACGCACGGCTCAAATTCTATCCATACGTCGCCGTACTGACCGTGACCGCCCGACTGCTTTTTGTGCCTGCCCTGGACTTTAACTTTCTTGCGAATCGTCTCGCGGTAGGATATCTTCGGCACAGTAGTTACAACCTCAACGCCGAACGTGTCTTTCAGCCTGCCTGCAATGCTGTCAAGATGCAACCCGCCAAGTGTGCTGAGTATCATCTCATTCGTGGCATTGTCAAGCGTGTATGTTATAGTCATGTCCTCTTCAAGCAGTCTCGCCATAGCGGAGGCAATTTTAGCTTCGTCACCCTGCTTTTTGGCTTTTACAGCCATGTTGTAGCAAGGCTTCGGGAACTCTACCTTTTCAAGAGCAACTACCTTTTCGAGCGCGCAGATAGTGTCGTTGGTGTTTACATTCATCTTCGCCGCAACAACAATGTCGCCCGATGCCGCCTCGCTTACGTCTATCTGCTTTTTGCCTACAAGCGTCATCAGCTTGCCGACCTTTTCGGTGTTGCCCGTGGTCGCGTTGACAACGTCCATGCCTGCGGTCATCTTTCCGCTGTGTACCTTTATGAATGACATCTTGCCCACAAACGGGTCTGCAACAGTCTTGAATACAAACGCGCACAGCGGCTGAGATGAATTGCACTTTACCTCTACAATATCGTCATTTGCAATAGTCTCAATAACATCATCATCGCTCTGATTCGGCACAAGCAGCGTAAGCTCTTTAAGAAGCATATCAACGCCTTCCATAGTCGCCGCAGATACGCAGGTAACAGGCGTTATAATGCCCGACTTCATGCCCTTGTGTATGCCGTCGATAAGCTCTTTCTGCGTGAACGGCTCACCGAGTATGAACTTTTCCAAAAGCTCTTCGTCAGTCTCTGCCACCGCTTCTGTAACTGCCGCAACAAGTCCATCAATACGGTACTCCATGTTCGCGGCTATCTCAGCAGTAGGCATATCCGTCTCAACGGCTGTTCCCTTGCCGTCGTACTTGTAAGCTTTCATTTCTATAAGATTTACATAGGAAACTATCTTTCTGTCCGCGATAACAGGCACTACAACAGGGCAAACAGTTGGGCCAAACTCGGATTTCAGCTGTGTAAGTACGTTGTTGAAGTTTGCGTTGTCGTCGTCAAGCTTTGTAACAACGAACATCTTCGGCTTGCCAAGCGCCTGCGCGCACTCGTAAGCCTTGTGCGTGCCGACCTTAACGCCCGACCTGCCCGAAACGGTTATTATCGTGCAGTCGCTCGCCGCAATTCCCTCGGTCATGCCGCTGGCGTAATCAAAAAGTCCTGGGGTATCCAGCATATTTATTTTGTATTCTTCAAGACCCAGTTTTGCTCCTGCGGTCTCAAAACACATAAGCGATGTATACACCGAGCATTTTCTCTTTATCTCGTCTGCGGTATAGTCAGAAACGGTGTTGCCGTCAGCTACCTTGCCGAGCCTGTCGGTCGCTCCGCATCTGTAAAGCAGCGCCTCCGCCAGTGATGTTTTGCCCGAGCCTGCATGACCTGCCAGCGCGATATTCTTGATATTTGACCTTGTGTAATTTTTCAACTTAATGATCTCCCGTCTTGTGGATTATGCAGCTGTTTTATTAAAAATGCCTAATTAAAATTAAACTGCACGACTTAATTATATAACATTTCCACATAGATTGCAACGGCTTTCGGCATTGTTTACAATTTATTCACATTCAAAGATAAAATTTTGGTCAAATTTTCGTTTTGCTTGACACCAAAGCCGACAGCAGCGGCACAGCAAACGAGAACGCCGCGGCTATGGCAATACACACGGGGCTTAATGCAACGGTAGAGAAAACTCCCTGCAAAAACGGCAAATACACCGCCGCCAGTATTACAGCAAGTGACAGTGCCACCGCCGCCAGCATGAATATGTTGTCGAACAGCGGCACGTTGAAAAGCGTTTTTTCCTCGCTCTTACATTCAAAAACGTGCAGCAGCTGCGAAACCACCAGCGTGAAAAGCGCGCCCGTTCTTGCCGCCTGTTCGCTGCCTGTCAGCCGCAAGATCGTCACAAAACACGCCAGCGTGCTAAGACCTATAAGCAGTCCGCGGAAAATAATGCGTGACATAAGTCCGCCCGAGAAAAAGCTCTCATCTCGCCTGCGCGGCTTTTTCTTCATAACGCTTTCTTCCGTCGGCTCAAGCCCCAGCGCCACCGCAGGCAGGCTGTCGGTCACTAAGTTTACAAGCAGTATCTGTGTCGGCAAAAGCACCACCGGCAACCCCATAAGTATGCCGAAAAGCATAGTCACTACCTCGCCTATGTTGCACGATATCAGATACCTAACAAATTTTCGTATGTTTGCATATATAGTGCGTCCCTGCTCTACCGCTCCCACAAGCGTTGCAAAATTGTCATCAAGCAAAACCACGTCCGCCGCCGAGCGCGTAACATCGGTGCCCGTTATGCCCATAGAAACGCCTATGTCTGCTTCTTTTACCGCAGGCGCATCGTTCACCCCGTCGCCCGTCATCGCAACAACGTGTCCCTTTGCCTTAAAAGCCCTTACTATCCGCAGTTTGTCGGCAGGGCTTACGCGCGCGAACACAGTAACTTTTTCTATTATATCCGCAAGCGCTTCGTCTGTCATCGCCGCAAGCTCTTCACCCGTAAGAGCAATATCTCCGCTGTGGAATATCCCAGCCTGCTTTGCTATCTCTACCGCCGTCAGCGCGTGATCGCCCGTTATCATCACAGTTTTTATGTGCGCTTTTGAGCATAGCTTTACAGCGTTTTTCGCCTCTTTTTTCGGAGGATCTATCATTCCCGCAAAGCCTAAAAATACCGTCTTTCCATCTGTTTCTTCACAAAACGCCAACACTCTCAAAGCCTTTGCAGCCATGCCGTCGCACCTGCCCATCAGCGACTTTTTCGTGCCGCCGTCAAGTGGCTGTATCTCGTTTTCGCGATACACATATCCGCACATATCAAGTATAACATCAGCCGCTCCCTTGGTGTATGTAATCACCTTGCTGCCGATTTTCACCGTTACAGACATCTTCCTGCTCTCGCTCTCAAACGGCACTTCCGACAGCCTTTCAATGCCCAGTCTGTCAGCCGTAACAGAGCCTTTCGCAGCGGCTATGAGCAAGGCCGCCTCGGTCGGGTCTCCGTATGTCTGCCAGTCGTGAGAGCCTTTTTTCGTTACAGTGCGAGTAATAGTTGCATCACTGCACACCACCGCGCAGATAAGCAGTTCCCTTAGAGCCGAAACGGGCGGCTGTACCACGCCGTCCGAGAGTATCTGCCCGTCGCACTGCGTGCCGCTGCCTGTAACGTTAAAATCGCAGTCTGCGGTTGATATGCGCGTTACCGTCATTTTATTTTCTGTAATTGTGCCCGTCTTGTCGGTACATATAACAGATGCGCACCCCAGCGTTTCCACCGAATGAAGCTTGTGTACAAAAGCGTTCTTTTTAAGCATACTGCGCACCGCCAGCGCTAAAGCGATAGTCACCGTAGCAGGCAGCCCCTCGGGTATTGCAGCGATTGCCACCGTTATTCCCGTCATGAGCATTGAAAATACAGGCTCTCCGCGTATAACGCCAGCCAGAAATACCACCACGCACACCGCAAGGCATATTATCGCAAGCCGCTTGCCAAGTTCGCCGAGGCGTTTCTGCAAAGGCGTCTGCTCCTCCTCGATGTCCGAAAGCATATCCGATACCTGCCCTATCTGCGTTGCAAGCCCCGTAACAGCAACTTCGCAGGTCGCCTTGCCTTTCACAACGTTCGTACCCATGTATGCCATGTACGGAAGATTCAGCGCGCCGTAAGTCGTTTCACCGCTGCGGCAGCGTTTTGCACACGCCTGCGTTTCGCCGGTAAGTATCGCTTCATCGCACATAAGGCTCTGCGACGATATAATGTAACAGTCCGCAGGCACTCTGTCGCCGCTCTCCAGCTCCACAACGTCTCCGCGCACAAGCTCGCTGGCAGGAAGCACTTTAAGCTTGCCGTCGCGGTATACTTTCGCAGTCGGCGAGGTCATCTTCTCCAAAGTTTCAAGAGTCCTCTCGGTGCGGTATTCCTGAATAAACCCCAAAGCCGCATCAAGCAGTACAACGAGAAGTATCGTAGCCGCATCGTAAAATTCGCCCATAAATACCGATACCGCCGTCGCGCCTAAAAGTATCATCACCATTATGTCGCGGAACTGGTTTATAAAAATGCCTGCCGCGCTTTTCTTTTTCTTCTCTCCAAGCACGTTTTTGCCGTCCTCTTCCAAGCGCCTCTGAGCTATCTCCTCAGGCAGCCCCAAAGACGTTTCCTGTTCGTCCTTTATTTCTTCCACAAAATATTCAAGCATAGCCTTTCTCCTTTCTCGTCCACACTTTTAAGACCTGTACAATTTATATGTTTGCATACTATGACAATATGCCGCCGCGCTTCATAATATATTACAGGCAAGATATGATTGCCTGTTTTTTATAAACACACGGGAGGTCAGCTTTAATGACAGGAAATTCCGAAAAAACTGTATTTGCTATGTCCTCTATAACCTATGCTGCCAAAGCGCAAAGCATACTGCGCCAGAACGGCTACGGCTGCGAGGTCATAAGAACGCCGAAAGACCTTTCAAAAGGCTGCGGCTACAGTATAAAAGTTATCGGCAGCCGCGAGGGAGCAGCTTTAATCCTCTCGCAGGCAGGCATAATGATAAAGGCAGTAAAAGTACTGTAATTTCAAAAGAAAGGAGGCAGCAAATTGATATATTTTGATAATTCCGCGACCACCTACCCAAAGCCCGTGGCGGTCGCACAGGCAATGGCAAACGCAGTTGAAAAGCTTGGCGGCAACCCGGGCAGAGGCGGACATACCATGGCTATGGAAAGCGCGCAGGCAGTCTATAATGTGCGAGAGCAAGCCGCAAAAATGTTCGGCGCAAAAAGTGAAAATACCGTGTTCACGCTAAACTGCACCCATGCGCTGAATACCGCAATAAAAGGCGTAGTGCCGCCAATTTCTCATGTAGTTATTTCGTCAATGGAGCATAACAGCGTTTCAAGACCCGTGTACGCGCTTGGCGAAAAGGGCGTTAAATGCTCAATAGCACGCGTCAGCGAGGACGACGACGAGACGCTTGAAAACTTTTCCAAACTAATAGGCAAAGATACAAAAGCCGTTATATGCACTGCCGTTTCAAACGTAACAGGCAAAATACTGCCGATAGAGCGCATAGCGCAACTTTGCAAAGAAAGGGGCGTGTGCCTTATTTGCGATGCGGCGCAGGCAGCAGGCGTTATGCCCCTTTCGGTAAAAACTTCCGCAGACATAATATGCACCGCAGGACACAAGGGACTTTATGGGCCGTCGGGTACGGGACTTTTGGCAACTAACGGCTCATACCGCGTTTCGCCGCTGACAGAGGGCGGCACGGGTACTACCTCGCTCGAGACCGCCCAGCCTGATATGATGCCCGAAATGCTTGAAAGCGGCACTGTCAACGTCCCCGGCATAGTGGGTCTTGGCAAAGGGATAGACTTTGTAAACTCAAAGGGCATGGCAAATATCCACGCCAAAGAGCAGCGGCTTTGCGACATTTTCATAAACTATATAAAAAATGTGAAGGGCATAAAAATATACCGCGGCAAGGGCAGCTATGCTCCCATAGTCGCTTTCAATGTAGGCGATATCCATTCTGGCGATGCAGCGCAGTTTTTAAGTGATAGCGGCTTCGCTTTAAGGGGCGGTTACCAGTGCGCCGCTGTAACGCATCATTTCTTAAAAACGCTCGATCAGGGCGTGGTAAGATTCTCTCCCTCGGTCTTCAATAACGAAAAACAAGTCGCGCTGCTGGCGGCGTCAGTAAAAAAATTAGCAAATTTTTAAGGAAATTTATAAAAAGGGCTTGTGATTTTTTAAAAGATATGATAAAATAAATACGGTCATATCTTTTTTAAGAGCCGTATGAAAGGAAGTGAAGCGATATGGGAGACCTGTTCAATGCATTTATAAGCGTGTGCCAGTCAATATCTTTGCCGGATATTGTCGATATGATATTGCTCTCGTATCTGCTTTTCAAATTCATGCAGCTCGTGCGCGAAACAAGAGCGCAGCAGCTGGTAAAGGGCATATGCATAATGATAGTCGCCTACCTTATCGCGGACTTTTTCGATCTGACGATAATGTCTTTCATACTGACGAAGTGTTTCCAGTGGGGAATACTTGCGATAATCATAATGTTCCAGCCGGAACTTAGGCGCATACTTGAAAAGATAGGCAGAGCGAAGATAATAGACTTCAACGTGTTCAGCCCGAGCGATCCGCAGGATATAGAAAACGCTTGGGCGAAAGCCATAAATTCAATATGCGATGCAGCTGCAAGCCTTTCAGCCACCGCAACCGGCGCTCTGATAGTGTGCGAGCGGCAGACAAGGCTCGGCGAGCAGATAGATACCGGCACCATACTCAACTGCACACCCAGCGAGGCGGTATTCGGCAACATATTCTTCCCGAATACACCGCTGCACGACGGTGCGGTGATAATGCGTGACGGAATGATACTTGCGGCAGGGTGCTTTTTGCCCAAGCCGCAAAAGGAAGAACTTATAAACAAACAGCTCGGTTCGCGCCACAGAGCCGCCATAGGAATGAGCGAAAACTCCGACGCAATAGTTATAGTCGTTTCGGAAGAAACAGGCACTATCTCTGTCGCGGAAGACGGCGAGCTTACGAGAGGTTACACAAGAGACAGCCTTAAAAAGCTGCTTACCGACAGGCTCATGCCCGAAAAGAACGCCTCTCAGAAGACCACGCTCAAGGAGAAAGTGAGGGCAAAATGGAAAAAAGAAAATTAAGGTTCTTAAAAGTCCTCAAAAAAGATTTCGCGCTAAGGGTGTTAGCGGTCGCGCTTGCCATTATAATATGGTTCGCACTTTCAATAACGCTGTTCCCTACCGTTTATATGACTATCGACGAAGTACCGGTTACGGTAGCTATCGAGGGTACTTCTGCCGAGTCCCAGGGACTTGAACTTATAGATTTCAACGAGGAAACAAAGGTAGAAGTAAGTATCAGCGGAATGAGATATGAGATAGGCTCATTCACCGCAAAAGATCTTCACGCAACGGTGGACACAAGCGGCATAAACGAGGCAGGAACATACAGTCTGCCCGTAAAGGTCACATCTTCCGCAAGCTCTATGAACGTAACAGGCATAACGCCCTCTACCGTAAAAGTAAAGCTCGACTATATAAAGACCGCCGACATACCGCTCACGGTAAGGGCAAATGCCATAAGCCCCGAAGAAGGCTATTCGCTGGGTACTCCGATAATCACCCCGGAGACCATACAGGTAAAAGGTGAGCAGAAACTTGTAGATAAGATAGCGTATGCAATTTTTGCTATAGATCAGAAAAAAACGCTCACCGAATCTTACGACACTTCAGACGGCAAAGTGTATCTCTATTCCGCCGACGGTACGCTTATTGACGACAAGTCTTTCGAGATAAGCAACGACCCCATTTCGGTAAAGTTCCCGGTATACTTTTTAAAGACGCTGAAATTCACATTTGATTATCAGGGCGCACCCGACAACTTCGATACATCTATACTGAAATATACGCTCTCGAACGATACTATTGACGTTATGACCGCCAATGACAGCATCTTAAATCAGGACGATCTGCATCTGGGCTATATAAACCTCAGCGACATTGACCTTGAAAAGACCTTTACTTTTGATGTAAGTCTTGACAGCGGCGTAACGAGCGCATCGGGCATAAATACCGTTACGGTAACGTTCGACCCCTCGGGCTTTGTGTGCAAGGAATTTACAATTCCCGAAAGCAATATCAAAATAATCAACGCCCCAGCAAATCAGGATATTCAGCTTACTACAAAGGCTGTTTCAAATGTTAAAATATACGGTCCGCAGAGCGTTATGGAGACCCTTACGGCAGATGATATCATCGCCGAGTTCGATATGCAGTCATCAGTGCTGGAAAACGGCTCTTACACACGCAGCGTGAAGATATACGCACCTCAGGTAAATACGGTTTGGTGCTGCGGCAGCTATGAGATAATGTTCACGGTCGCCGAAAAGAAGACCACAACTACCACAGCCAATACCCCGAGACCGGGCAGATAAAAATATACGCTCCCTTTTCACGGGGAGCGTTTTTATGGGAAGTGTTTTTATGCCGATAATTATACCGCAGATAAAAGGCACGCTTTCGCAGACTAGCAACGAAATAATCAGCAGGGCTCTCAAAGCGGCAGGTATAAACAGCCGCGATATTGCCTTTGCAGATATTTATAAAACTTCTGTAGATGCGCGCCGCCGCGACGAAAAGGGCATACATTTTGTCTACAGCGTTTCGGTATCTTTAAAAGATAAAAATGCCGAGCAGCGCACAGCCGATGAAAAGCATCTTACCTATGCGCCGTATGGTGAAATAGAAGTGCGCAAAGGCAGTAAAACTTTGGGCGGCAGGATAGTTATAGCAGGCTTCGGTCCGGCAGGAATGTTCTGCGCTTTGACCTTAGCAGAAAACGGCTACAGACCGCTTGTGCTGGAGCGCGGCAGCGAAGTAGGCAGGCGCGTTGAAAAGGTGTCACACTTCTGGCGCGGCGGTGAGCTTGACGAGCAGACGAACGCGCAGTTCGGCGAGGGCGGTGCAGGCACTTTTTCTGACGGAAAACTTACCACGCGCATTAAAGACCCCCTTTGCCGATATGTGCTGGAGCGGCTCACGCAGCTGGGCGCGCCGAAAGAGCTTCTTACCAAGGCAAAGCCGCACATAGGCACCGACAACCTGCGAGATGTTGTAAAAAATCTGCGCCAGCGAATAATAGAATGCGGCGGCGAAATAATGTTCGATACCCGCCTTGACGGCATTTCGCTTGAAGGCGGCAGGGTGACTTCGGTGTCGTTCTCGGGCGCTGAAACAGGCGATATACAAAGCGGCTGCGTGGTCGCTGCAATAGGTCACAGCGCGCGAGATACAGTGCAGATGCTTCAAAACAGCGGCGTTACCATACGATCTAAACCTTTCGCGGTGGGCGTGCGTATCGAGCATACACAAAAGGCTGTAAACGAAAGCCTCTATGGCAAATTTGCCGATGATCCCCTGCTGCCCGTCGGTGAATATCAGATGTCTTACACTCAGAAAGACGGTCAGGCGTGCTATACATTTTGTATGTGTCCCGGCGGCGTGGTAGTGCCTGCCGCAAGCGAGCATGGCGGCGTCGTTGTAAACGGCATGAGCGAGTATGCAAGAAACGGCGTGAACGCCAACAGCGCGCTGGTCGTGCCTGTAAACCAAAGCGACTTCGGTACTTCACCTCTCGGCGGAATAGAATTTGCGCGAAAGATAGAGCAAACGGCATATGCGGCGGCAAAAAATTATTCTGCTTACACTGCGCCTGCCTGCACCGTAGGCGGCTTTTTGTCGGGTACACCTGACTTGAAAAGCGAAATTTTACCTACATATGCGCGCGGCGTGATCCCATGTGATATATCTTCAATACTGCCAAACCGCGTTACAGATATGCTTAAAAAAGGTCTGAGCGTTTTCTCTAAGCGAATGAACTGTTTCAAAGATGATACTGCCATTCTTACCGCCCCCGAAACGCGTACTTCCTCGCCTGTCAGGATTTTGCGAGACGACAGCGCAAAGGCTGTCGGCATTGAAAACCTCTATCCCTGCGGAGAGGGTGCAGGCTATGCAGGCGGTATAACTTCATCGGCAGTTGACGGCATAAATACCGCGCTGAAAATAATGGAAGAATACGCCCCATATTAAATAATCGCAAAAATATATCCGACTGTTTGTCAGACAGTCGGATTTTTTATTGTGCCTGATCTCGCTGCATTTTCCGCCAGGAGCAAAAGCCGTATATGTCGTTTGCTAAAAACGCCGCAAAGCACATCACTACCGAAAGATACGAAATATCGTCAAAAGTCGCCAGCGACCACAGTATTATCAGCACAATGTCATTTAAAGAATACGCTATCGCATAGTATGGGCTTCTTCGAAAAGTTAAGTATACAGCCGCAAAACTTGTCGTTACAGAAAACGTACTGAGCGGCAGGTTTGCAGTGCCGAACGCGCGCAGAATAAAGTAAAACGCAGCCGTCACAGCCGCCGTGAGCAGTGCAAGAAAAGCGTACTCTCTCCCCGTCAGCCTGTTCACTTTCACCTGCGAATGTCCGCTGCCGTAAGGGTTTTTCAGCCACGATACAAGCGAAAAACACGCCATCGGCATTGTCATTCCGAGGTAAGTGATCATCTCTCCGTAATATGCGTATGTGTACGAAACGTAACCGTACAGCATACTGAAAATTATTGCCAGCACCTGCCCCACAGGGTTGCCCTTTGCAACGAATATCAGCGATGTTACGCCGATAAGCGAGTTTGCTGCCGCTATGTAGTTTGACCTGTCAAACACTAAAAACGCCGCAGCAATAAGCGCGACCGAACACAGCCACAGCGCCTTTTCCCCGCGCGAAAAATAACTTGTTGCTCTTTTTATCTTTTCAGACAGCATATCATATGTTCCTTTATACAGATCTTACCATTATGTCATAGCATAAAAAATCGTCGTCAGCCAAATGCAGCACATGATATTCCTTTTCTATATAACCTCTTTTAAGATACATTGATTTTGCCGACAGAGAAGCAGCCAGTCTTATTTCGCTGTAATCGTTCATTATAGTTTTCTCCGCGTACTCAAGCAGCTCTTTTCCATACCCCAAGCCTTGATATTCGGGCAGCACAAACAGACGGTCTATTTCACTCTTGTTTATCGTTACCGTGCCGACTGCCGTCTGAGCGGCATAGCACAAGAAAACACGCTGAAGCTTAATATCATTTTGTATGTTCTCCCTGCTGTGATGCCCAAGAAAAAAATTTACTGCGCCGCGCGGATAATAATGCGGATATATCTCATTTATCGTTTTATGAGTTATATTCATTACCGTGTCAGTGTCGGCAGCCTGCGCCAATACTATGCTCATTTTGTTTCCTCCCATTGTAATTCTTAATAAGTATATCATAATTTTTTTAATACGTCAAATAATATCTTGACAAACGAAAAAAATAGTGTTATAATATATCTGTAAATACCCCACGGGGGTATATCAGGGAGGCGCATATATCATGAAAGACATGGAAAACAACAATAAAAAATGCTGCTGTGAATGTCATAAGACCACCGAGCGCAGTTTGGAAGAAAAGAAAAAACTTCTCAACCGCCTCAGCCGCATCGAGGGGCAGATTCGCGGCATAAAAGGCATGGTGGAAAAAGACGCATACTGCGCCGATATACTCACCCAGTGCGCCGCTGTCAACGCCGCTGTCAACGCTTTCAACCGTGACCTCATCGCGCGGCACATAAAAAGCTGTGTCGTCCGCGACCTTAAAGAGGGCAAGGAGGACGTAATAGACGAGCTTGCAGACGTAATGCAGCGGCTCATGAAATAACGGGAGGTGCAATTATGGAAAATACCAAGCAATATATAGTTACAGGCATGACCTGCGCCGCCTGCGTGAGCAGAGTTGAAAAGGCTGT